>DXHF01000242.1 GCA_019113605.1 Candidatus Paenibacillus intestinavium | reverse complement strand
AAATGCAATGGACAATAGTATCGGAAACTTAGTAAGTGATATTTGTATTAGGGATTTCCCTAATATACGAATTTCCAAATGAATGATATTATAAAATTATCAAATGTGAAATTTATCACAATATAAGTGATTTTTTTCACGAGCAGGAGGATGGCTATGAGAACTGAAAAACTGGTGTTAATCGGAAATGGCATGGCGGGCGTAAGAACAATTGAAGAAATTTTGGAACGCAACTCTTCAAAATACGAAATAACGATTATTGGCGAAGAGCCATACACGAACTACAATCGCATTATGTTATCTAATGTATTACAGAAAAAAATGACGGTCGATGAGATTATTACTAATCCGATGCAATGGTACGAGGATAATGGTATTCGCCTTATTCATCACGATCCAGCTGTAGAAATAGATACAGAAAACAAAGAAGTAACGACAGCGAGTGGAATATGTATAACGTATGATAAATGTATTATTGCTACAGGCTCAAGAGCCTTTATTTTACCAATAGAAGGTGCACAGCTTCAAGGCGTTCTCGGCTTCCGCACGATTGATGATACGATTCAAATGATCGAGGCGGCAAAAAACTGCAAACGAGCAGCAGTAATTGGCGGTGGCTTGTTAGGGCTTGAAGCAGCCAAAGGTTTAATTGACCAAGGCATGGAGGTAACCGTAATTCATTTGGAAAAATGGTTAATGGAAACTCAGCTGAATGAGCAAGCAGGACATTTGCTGAAAAAGGATTTGGAAAAGCAAGGTATCAAATTTATGATGGAGAAAAAAACAGCTCGAATATTAGGCACAACTAAAGTAGAAGCGATTGAATTTAGTGACGGTAGTATTCTAGAGGTAGATTTGGTTATAATGTCCGTTGGGATTAAAGCAGTAACAGCGATTGCCCATCAAGCTGGACTGAACGTTGAGCGCGGGATTGTTGTCGATGACTTTATGGCGACGAGTGCAGATGGTGTCTATGCAGTAGGTGAATGTGCCCAGCATAATCACAAAATATATGGACTTGTGGCGCCACTTTATGAGCAAGGGAAAGTTCTGGCGGATGTATTAACGGATCGAGCAACAGAAGGGTATCGAGGTAGTACTGTCTCCACCTCTCTAAAAGTATCCGGGTGTGATCTTTTCTCAGCAGGAATTATCCATGAAAGTGATGATATTAAGTCAATTGAAGCTTACAATGGCCTAGCCAATAGCTACAAAAAACTATATATACAAAATAATCGAGTAGTTGGTATCGTTCTTTATGGCGATACGTCAGAGGAAAATCGCTACTATAAAATGCTGCGCAATGGGATTGATATTACGACGCTTAATGCAGTAACTCTGCTGGCTTCTGCAGGGGAGGAGGCAAGTATGAGTGTTGCAGAATGGGATGATGCTGATACAGTGTGTGGCTGTAATGGTGTGACGAAGGGCGCGATTGTTCAAGCGATTCATGCTCAGCAATTAACATCTGTTGCCGAGGTTACACGCTGCACAAAGGCGGGAAATTCTTGCGGGAAATGTAAACCAGACATCGGTGAGCTATTAGCTCATGTGATTGGAGATAAGGTTACAGCAGCACCTACTGGAATATGTGCTTGTACTCATCTCACGAGAGATGAAATCGTCTTGCAGATTCATGAAAAAGGCTTAATGACAACACAAGAGGTATATGAGGAGTTAAATTTCAAAAATGCAGAAGGATGCACCAAATGTCGTCCTGCAATTAATTTCTACTTGAATGTTACGTTCCCAAAAGAACATATTGATGAAAAAGAATCTCGTTATGTTAATGAACGTATGCATGGCAACATCCAAAAAGATGGCGGATTTTCTGTTATACCTAGAATGCGAGGTGGACAAACAACGCCACAGCAATTGCTGAAAATTGCTCAGGTTGCAGATAAGTATCAAGTACCGCTCGTGAAAATAACAGGTAGTCAGCGCATCGGATTATATGGAGTGAAGAAGGAAGATTTACCTGATATTTGGGATGAACTGGATATGACATCCGCTTCCGCGTATGCGAAAGCAGTGCGTTCCGTCAAAACATGTGTCGGTGCTAATTTTTGCAGATTTGGTACACAGGATTCCATGGGATTAGGTATTAAGCTAGAGGAGCGTTTTGAGTATATTGACACACCACATAAGTTTAAAATGGGTGTTTCTGCTTGTCCACGCAGCTGCGCAGAAAGTGGTGTGAAAGACTTTGGTGTCATAGGACTAGAGAACGGCTTCCAAATTTACATCGGAGGAAATGGTGGTACTGAAGTTAAGGAGGCGCAGCTACTAACGACGGTCGAGACTGAGCAAGAGGTCATTGATCTTTGTGGAGCAATGCTTCAATACTATCGTAAAACGGGGATTTATGCAGAACGTACTGCACCGTGGATCGAAAGACTTGGCTTCGATCATATCAAGTCTGTCCTACTAGACAAGGTACAGTGCAAGGATTTACTTGCAGAGCTTGATGAGGCAGTGGCTGGAAAACGTAATGATCCATGGACCACTGTTCGCAACAATGAAAATAAGGAAAAAGAACTCTACACAGTGGGGAGAGGATAACAATGACTCAAGTCAAACAGAAAATATTTGTTGTAAATTTTGATGAGCTGGAGCAGCGTGTTGGACGTGAAATTATTGTAGATGGTAATAAAATTGCAGTGTTTCGCCTGCTAGATGATCGCGTTATGGCGATTGGAGGTGTTTGTCCTCACACAAATGGCCCACTTGCTGAAGGTATTGTTTCTGGTGAATATGTGTTCTGCCCACTTCATGAGTACAAAGTTTCCTTGCTCGATGGAAAGGTTCAAGAGCCAGATGAGGGATGTGTAGCTACGTATGAGACGTCAATTGTGGATGGCAAAGTATATATCATAGTGTAGCTATTAATTCATTTCAGTAGAAAGCTACTTTGAACCTTTCGTTGATCCTATGCTTACGATGTACTTTTCATTTACATGGATGATTATCGAGAAACGATGAGAAGTTTAGGGGGGACTATTATTGTACAGTCAAAACGTTGAAACGATTGCAGAAGCAGGTGCGGTTAAGCGCGATTATATGAAGCAGCAGCCGCTCGGTTATTTTATTGCAACCCTACTTGCTGGTGCCTATATTGGATTAGGTATTATACTGATATTTTCAGTTGGAGCACCGTTAGCACAAGCTGGCTCACCGTACCAGTCACTTATTATGGGAGCAAGCTTCGGGATCGCACTGACTTTAGTTATTATTGCTGGAGCAGAACTGTTTACGGGTAATAATATGATTTTTACGGTAAGTACTTTATCAGGTAAAACAACGATAAAGGATACGTTGTCAAATTGGCTTATTGTATTTATCGGGAATTTACTAGGTGCCATTATTCTAGCGTTACTTGTACAAGCAACAGGACTATTTAATGCTGCACCAGCAGATCATTTGATTTTCAGTTCTGCGGCCAAAAAGATGACGGCACCATTTAGCGAATTGTTTTTCCGAGGGATACTTTGTAATTGGTTAGTTTGTTTGGCGATTTGGATGAGTATGCGCTTAAAAAGTGAAGGGGCAAAAATGTTCGCGATTTGGTGGTGCTTATTCGCCTTTATTGGTAGCGGATATGAGCATAGTATTGCTAATATGACGATTCTAAGCGTTGCAATGCTGTTGCCTAATCATCCAGAAGTAATTAACCTTGCAGGCTGGCTGCATAATATGTTGCCTGTCACACTTGGAAATATGGTTGGAGGAATATTGTTTGTAGGCTTAGCCTATTGGAAAATCTCACCTGTACGGAAATAATAGCTGCAGGACATTATAGTATAGACTGACATGAGCTTATTTTACAGTGCTCATTGAATGCATAAAATTCTAGTCAGTTGGCATATTAATGATGAGGTGATAATTATGGCCAAAGCAGGTATGAAACGTCCAGATCCAAGTGAAAACATAAGTACTGAAAGTAATAAAAAGCAGAACTTCCCGAAAAACGATATTCCACCAGTTCCAGAAATTCAAGGTAAAGCTAAAAGTGGAAAAGAAAAGGCCAATCGTGCTCCTTATTAATGCTTAATAAATAATGAGTTGGACCGATAATAGTTAAACGTACAACATCCGCCAATGAAGGGAGTTGTACGTTTTTATCGTTTTTAAAAAGGTATTTACATTTTCGAAAGTCGGGAGTATTATTCAAATTATCAATAAAACTTTATTAATAAGCCGCTGAATCTTAATTTGTAATGGGGAACCATAGGTGATCTCATAAGCGTTGCAGAGAGAGGATGATGATGATGATGAATCGACTCGAAAAATTGCAGACTGAAATTCCGAGTCAAAACAAAGATATTGCTCTATACGCCAAGCATGTCATTAGCTCGCTAGAACAGTTCGAAGATTATCATCGTAGATTTGTCGCTGCTCAAGCACTTGCCGGTATTAAGCCAGTTGGAGATCAAGAGATTGTGTTCTATGAAACAGTTAGGCACATGAAAGAACAAGTGATTGCTACACTAAAGGAAACAGTTGATGATCTCAAGCATAAGGGTGATAAGAACCATCACAAACACTTTGAAGATGGGGTCGAATGAGGAGAACATTGAAGGCTTAGTGGCTAAAGTAATCGGTTGTATGGGGGATATCGTTTGGATGCATATAGATACTCGAAAATGTTATTGATTAACAAGATCCACCAAGCGTAATGCAAGGTGGATCTTGTTTTTTTTAGATTAATAATAGAATACTGACTTTTAGTAATAGCAAACCGGATTTTCCAAGATGGGGATATCTAGCTCAGGGAAGTACCAGTTAAAACCTAAATAAATTTGAGTTGGGTAAGTTGTTTCTACTTTACGTGTGATATCTTGGTTAATTGACATAAATTTTATAATTATGATTGAAATATTGCTGAATTGATGTAAAATAATGTATAGGTTAGCAGGACGATTTACCTATGACCACCGATTTATAAAACAAATGCATAATTGCTTCACATTTATTACAGCTATTTATAATGGAGGTATTTATAATGAAGAAGTATAAAGCAGTTGCGGGTCCCAAAAATGTACAGGTTGGAAAAGGTGATTCTCAGGCGGCGTTCAATCTTTTTGCTGACATTATTAATAGAGAAGCTCAGCAAGGTTGGGAGTACCATTCGATGGAAACTATTTCAGTAACAGAGAAGCCAGGCTGTTTTCAGCAACCTATCCCGATGAACTACTACATGCTCATTTTTGTCCAAGACTAAGCGATGTTTCAGCTAGATAAGATTAAAACTACTGATTGAGATTATTTATGGAGAAACAACAGATGCATAATGACCGAATTCAGCAATCAGAACTCAAAGAAACGAAGGTCCTCTGTGGGAATATCCCAGACAAGAACATGCTGATTCAATCTCTTTTCCCTGAAGAGGATGCGAGTGATCCTAGAAGTGTCAATTATCAACGAACGCTTGTTAGACCTAAAATCCAATGGGGATCGCTGTTCCTCAATATGATAGTGTTGTTGATAGTATCAGCGGGTATATTTTACATAACAAGATATTGGGGAACTGCTCATTGGGTAGCCATGCTTAATACAGTGGTGTTTATGTTAGGCTATTGTTTTGTACGTCTAAAACGAATTACTCTTTGTATCGTGCACCTGTATCAGTATTTTGCACCTGACTCTATACGTAACCGTTGTAGATTCGAGCCTTCTTGCTCCGAGTATATGATTCTTGCGGTTTCCAAATATGGTGCATTTAAATGCATACGTAAGGGAGTGCTGCGACTCAAACGTTGTAACCTTCATGGAGGCGGCTATGATTGGCCATAATAAAATGGAATAAATGAACTCGATCAAAACGAACGATCTTTAGCATCAGCAGAGAATACAGATATTGTAAGAACAGTTAGGAAACTCTGGCTGTTCTTTTTTATATTCATATAGAGCGTCTTTCCAATTCGGGCAAAAATTAAAATTGTATACTATTGTTAATTGTTAATTGTTAATTGTGTCCATACAAGTTTGCAGCAATATTAATAATGTATTAAAGTAGAACTTATTAGAATTAGAATACAAATGTAGGAGGGTCTCATGACACTTATTAATCAGTTGACACCCAATGAGGAATTTGTAGGTTTTTATTTACTGAGAGAGTTAGATATTAAAAAAACGAACAATACGCCTGCAAAGGATTATTTTGATATCGTGTTATGCGATTCAAGTGGGCAAATATCAGCAAAATACTGGGATGCTACAGCAACTGATAAAGAAACATTTTTCCCTATGGGACTAGTAAAGATTCAAGGTTTAGCTCAAACTTACCGAGAAAAATTACAAGTGAAAATTATTAAAATTCGTAAAGTAACAGATGATGATCAAGTGTCGATAACAGATTTCATAAGATCCGCACCGATCCGTCCAATTGATCTTGTTCATACTATTAAGCAGGCGATGAATAGTATTACGGATGAGGAAATTAAACAAATCGTATCGTTTTGCGTTTCAAAAGTTGAGGATAAGTTAATGCACTACCCAGCTGCCAAAACTCATCACCATGCTTATTTTGCAGGGCTTGCTTATCATATCGTGAGAATGCTAGAACTCGGGGAGTTTATAGCTCGACAGCGTCCATTTTTGAACATTGATCTTATTAAAGCTGGCATTATCCTTCACGATATTGCCAAGCCTGAGGAAATGAATGCGCAGCTAGGGATCGTAACTGAATATAGCAACCAAGGGAATTTAATTGGACATATTTCTATGGCATCCAATTGGATTGTAGAGGCTGCAATACGATGTAATATTAGTTTAGATTCTAATAAAGTGATTAGTCTGCAGCATTTGGTGCTTTCTCATCATAATTTGGGAGAGTGGGGAAGTCCAGTACAGCCTCAAATTGCCGAGGCAGTAGCGTTGCATCACATCGATGCACTAGATGCAAAGCTTCAAATGGCTGAGGACGCTCTAAATATGATGTCTGATACAGAAGAGTGGACTCCGATGATAAGAGGATTAGAAAATAAAGCAATGTATCGTATGAAATTTTGAAAGGTTTTCTGAAAGTGAAATTATGAAAAGAGGTCGCCTACCGAGGCGACCTCTTTTTGTTAGAAGGTTTCATATAGTGACTGCTTCAGGGGACATATTCGGAGGCGACTAACTTAGGCTCTTATGTTGAATGATATGAGTCGTAGTAGTACATTCAAAGGCTATGTCACTTTAAGACTTTATTAAGAACTAGAGGGAAATAAATATGGTATAGTAAACTGGAATGAACCGAGTCTTAACGCTGTTTTCTAAGATATATTGAAAGGAAGTAACTCATGTCTAAGGAAACAATTTTAATTGTTGATGATGAAAAAGAAATCATTAAATTAGTAGAAATTTATTTTCAAAATGAAGACTTTCAGCTTTTGAAAGCAACAAATGGTCTGGAAGCATTAGATATTTTGAGTAAGACGTCCGTCGATTTGATTATTTTAGATGTGATGATGCCTCATATGGATGGGATCGAAACATGTATGAAAATTAGAGAGGAGCGGAATATGCCGATCATTATGCTTTCCGCGAAAGGGCAGGATATCGACAAAATTACAGGACTTAGTATCGGTGCTGATGATTATGTTACGAAACCTTTCAGTCCGCTCGAACTTATCGCACGTGTTAAATCCCAACTTCGCCGATATAAGCGATTCAATTTACCACAGAAACTAAATGAATATGAGTTGGTGATTGACGATCTAGTTATTAATTCGTCTACCTATGAAGTGACTAGAGATGGACAAAAAATAAAGTTAACCCCACGCGAATTTGCGATTCTTGAGCTATTAGCTAGAAATCAGGGACATGTGCTAAGTATGGAGCAAATTTATCAAAGTGTTTGGAATGAGACGTTTATGGAATCAAATAATACTGTCATGGTTCATGTTCGCAAAATTCGTGAGAAAACAGAAGTAGATCCGCGTAATCCGAAGTACGTTCAAACGGTATGGGGAATCGGTTATCGGATCGAAAAATAAAGGTGAAGCCCTTGGTAATGATCATTCCTATTATCAAGATAGATCCCATTAGATATGATTTTCTTATAAATTCAATATAGTCAGGTTGTGTGGATGATGAGTGTCTCCGTGTTCAAAACAATTCGGTGGCGATTTATTTTTATTATTCTAATGAGTGCGGTCCTAGCTTTATTGCTCCTTTTGCTGGCCTATCGATTTGCGGCTTATTTGCAGGATCATCAATCAAACGGTTCGATCCCAGTGCGTTGGGTTATCAATAATATGGGCTCTACACCTGCGATGATCGTCACGGGATCGCTATTGTTTTTAATTTTTTTCTTTATATTTTCCAAGCGAGTTATTCGGTATTTAGAAGAAATTACGCTAGGTATACAAGAAATTGCCAAAGGGGAATTTTCGCACACTATTATTATAAGATCATCTGACGAGTTAGGCATCGTAGCAGAAAATATTAATCTGATGTCCGCGCAATTAAAAAAATCATTGGAAGAAGAACGAAAAGCCGAAAAAACCAAAAATGATCTTATTACAGGCGTGTCTCATGATCTACGAACACCGCTTACTTCTATCTTGGGCTTTCTGGAATATGTAAATAACGATTGTTACAAGGACGAAGTGGAGCTCCGCTATTACATCGGAATTGCTTACGAAAAATCTTTAAGCTTAAAAAGACTTGTTCATGATTTATTTGAGTATACGCGAATAAATAGTAAGGACCTACCGTTGGAATTCGAGGAGTTAAATATTGTTGATTTTTTGGAGCAGCTTGTTGAGGAGTTTGTACCTGCATTGGATAAGAAAGGTATGACTTATGAGCTGTTTGCAAGCGATAAAGGATTATATGTCTTGGCTGATGGAGATGAATTGGTGAGGGCATACGAAAATTTAATTTCAAATGCGATTCAATATGGTGATGAAGGCACAAACATATTGATTCATATCAACGGCGAGCAGGATATAGCTTCCGTGTCGATTACTAATAAAGGTGCTTCCATCCCCGAGCAAGATCTCTCCTATATTTTCGAACGATTTTTTCGTGTCGATTCATCGCGTTCTCAATCTGGTGGAACCGGCTTAGGTTTAGCGATTACAAAAAGCATTATCGAGCTGCATGGCGGTCAAATTACTGTACAAAGTCACGCTAAACTGACTACGTTTACTACGAACTTGCCTCTATCACAATAATGATATGAGCTAATTTTGTATGCTGCTAAATCTTACTTTAATTAAGAATACGTTAAGGAAATGTTAAGGAATCCCCTACCTTGCTGTTAAGAAGTAATATTTATAATTACTTATAGACAGCCGAACAGAAGAAAGGTAAGGGATAAACATTGACGATACGAAATAAATATCCACAGTACATTATCATTTCATTACTCCTGGTTATGATTCTAGCCACCTACTTGAGAGTCGATTTTATTCGATCAGTTCAACATCATCTCTCACACGATTCCATAAACTACGATATTATGGTGCGGCAGCTGCTGGAATCAGGAGTGTATGCCTATAAGGATACACAGCCGAATGCGCAAGTGACTCCAGGTTATCCATTGTTTCTTGCAACTATTTATAAATTGACTAATTACGAACATAATGATCCGCTACCTATGGTTCGGTATATTCAAATTATACTTAGTCTCGCCACCTTATTACTCATTTTCCGGATCACTCGAATGCTATCGAATGACATCGTAGCCTTATTAGCCACATTTGTTGCCGCGATATATCCTTCATTTGTCTGGACGAATGGCGCAATTTTGACAGAAGTATTGGCTACTTTTCTATTAGTAAGTTACGTCTATTTACAGCTTAAAGCATTTCATAATCAGACCCGTTCATGGGCAATCGCTGCCGGCATTGCCTGTGGATTGCTAGTCTTGACAAGACCGGAATTTTTGCCGCTTCCTGCTGCAATTTATGGATTTTACTGGATATGGAAAAAAGATTTTCGGTTGACACTCCGCCTAGGTCTGCTTACCTTGCTTGGTCTTGTGATTATACTTAGCCCTTGGGTGGTGCGCAACGTAGTGAGCTTGAACGAAATTGTTATCGCATCTACACAAGTGAATCCATTTGCAGCTGGAACCTATCCTGATAAAAACTATGATGATGGGCTTGTAGATCGACATGGTAAAACTCAAATGGAAGTTGCAAAGGAACGGTTGAAGGTTGGTTTCACAGAAAAACCATGGGTTTTTCTGAAATGGTACACAATCGGAAAAATGGAATATACATACAAAAATATGTTTTTTGGTAGCGGGCATGTTCCTTATTATAAGGTAATCCCTTTCATTCAGCATGGTGTTGTCCATCTCTTTATCATTGGTTTTGGCTTGATCGCCCTTAGTGTTACGATGTTCCGATGGAGACAATTAACAGGAGTGTTAGCTGTTGTGTTAATTATCATGTCACTCATTCGGCTCGGATTCGTACCGGAATTTCGATATAACTATACTGTTATGCCATTTGTAATTATTCTCGATTGTATCGTTGGGATGAGCATACTGCGGTGGATCATTAAGAAGATAAAGGATAGACCCGAGGGACCGCTGGAGAAGGGGGAGATCATGCCATGACAAATAATAAGAAAATTATCGTTATTGTACCTGCCTATAACGAGTCAGGACATATTAAGGAAGTTATAAGGGAGATTCGAGCGAATGTACCTGTTGTGGTCGATATCGTTATTATTGATGATGGTTCAGTTGACGACACATCAAGTCGAGCTCTAGCAGCGGGGGCTTTTGTTATCCAGTTGCCATACAATTTAGGTATTGGCGGCGCTATGCAGACAGGTTACCGTTATGCTGCCCAGCAACACTATGATTACGCTGTTCGCATCGATGGCGATGGCCAGCACGATCCAGCTGATATATCAGCTATGTTGCAGGCGCTATTAGAATCTGATAGGGATATGTTCATTGGTTCACGCTTTCTTACTAAAGAAGGATATCAATCAACATGGATGCGAAAAATTGGAATTTTCACGTTATCCAAACTCGTCGGTCTTGTTACGGGAGAGCATGTAACTGATCCTACTTCTGGTTACAATGTCTGTAATAAAAAGATGATCCATTTATTCGCTAAGCAATATCCTACTGATTATCCAGAGGTAGAATCGCTTATTATGATGAAGCAATATGGTTGTCGTTTTGCAGAACTTGCTGTAAAGATGAAGCCGCGTGCATCCGGAAAGTCGAGTATATCCTCGTGGAAGTCCATTTACTATATGATTAAAGTTGTTTTGGCGGTACTTATTATGCGAACTAGAAAGACACAAAAACCTCAACGATTGGAGAGATCGTTTTGACCACAACAATCGTATGGCTAAGCCTGTTAGTTAGTATTATTTTCACTGGTTTTATCATTCATTTCATACGCAAGCAAGTGTTAAAAGAGCAGTATGCGATCCTATGGCTCATCTTAAGTGGAATGATGATCTTCTTCTCATTATTTCCGGTCACGCTGGATCGGCTTGCAATGATGCTGAACGTTTCATACGCACCATCGCTGCTTTATTTTTTGGGATTTATCGGTACTCTATGTATATTGTTGCATCTTACAATAGCTGTTTCTATGTTGTCAGAACGAACGGTAACGCTAGCCCAAAAGCTAGCTATTCATGAGGAACAGCTACAGCAAAATATTAGGAATAGTAATAACTATGGGCAAATGGAAGGGGAATAATAGATGTTCATTTATCTCCTTCTTCTAGTAAATATTCTCCTAATGGTTGCTGGACAAAGCTTATGGAAAATAGGACTGGATCGTGCAGGAGGAATGCAGCTTCATAATATGTTTCAGCTTTTAACCTCTCCATTGATTATTACAGGAATTATGCTATATGGTGCGGCAACTATTGTGTGGCTCGCGATTTTATCACGTCTTCCACTCAGTGTCGCTTACCCATTGCAAAGTCTAGCTTATGTGCTGGGGATGTTCGTTGCTTACTATTTATTTCATGAAACGATTCCATTTCACCGCTGGGTTGGCATTTGTGTCATTATTATAGGAGTTTTCATCGTTAGTCGCCCTTAAAGATTACTTGAAATTATGAATTGATCATTCATAACGAGTCATGAATAACGAAGAGTTATAAAAAATAGAACCCCCCACTACAATGGAAGTTTAAAACGACCATTGTAGTGGGGTTCATCTTCGTCGCCAAGTAATCTACGTCAGCATACTCATCGTGATCACAAGTGATTGTTTTGAATTACCTATTCCAATAAAGGTTCAAAAAGTGGGCTTTCGAAAGCCAAGAAGATGGAGCGCTACTTGAGAAAGACGGAAGCGCAAGTGTACATGATTACGTACACGCGAACCTACAAAGTTTCTGTAAGAAACATACATCGGAAGCTTATGCTATACTTTCCAAGTTCGCTTCATATTCGATGTCGAATAAGCTACAACGCATCACATCGTTATCAAAGTCCGATTTTTGAACTACCTCTACTAGCCTTTATTCAAAAAGCGGCCAATATCAACCTTAGCTCCAAGACGCGCGCTTTCAACAGCTGCCATGACCATCGCCATACTATAAATATTGTCGCTACTATCCGTTTCAGGCTTACGACCCTCAGATAAAGCTGAGAACATATCATCTAGACAGCCCTGATGAAAAGTTAGTGGCATCACAACTTCCTCATTTATTACGCGATCATACTCGTACATAAACTTACCTTCTTGTGACTCCGATTTAATGACATCTGCATAAGGAGCTCCTTGTCCGTCCCATATTGCTGTTCCTTTGTCACCAATAATACGCCATTCTGCTTCCCATGATGTCGGAGCACCTTCTGCACACCATGAACCGCGATAATCGAACACAGAGCCATCAGACATTTCAAATATGCATAGCGCCGCAGCGTTACCTGCATACCAAGAGCCATGCGGATTGAACTCATGACAGTACACGGATACTGGATCTGCTCCTAAGATCATACGTGCCTGATCGAACGTATGAATCGCCATATCAAGTAAAAGTGGGCTTTCCATAGCATCGCGGAATCCTCCGAAATGTGCACCGATGAAAAAGTCAGCGCTTGCAAAACCAACTTTACCAATAATATTGTCCGTAATTAAGTTACGAAGCGCGCGAATTCTCGGGTCAAATCGTCTATTTTGCATAATAGCATGGGTTTTACCATATTCGCCTGCCATAGAGACTAACTCAGTACATTGATCAATAGTTTCTGCAAGAGGCTTTTCAGCGAGTACATTACAGCCCAATTTCATAGCAGTGGAAGCAATGTCATAATGACTAGCGGGAATCGTAATATCTAGTACGAGATTAGCCCCAGTCGCTTGAATCGCTTCACCAATGTCTGTAAATATCGGACAATCAATGTTTTTACGCTCAGCAAAGCCTTTGGCTGCTTCTGGAAAGATGTCTACAAGAGCTACAATCGTTGTATCTTCACGAGTGAGAGCATAATCTGCCCATACATTTGCCATATTGCCACAACCAGCAATAATAACTTTATAGCTTGACATAGCATTCATCCTCCTCTAGATTGGGTTAGGCACATACTGCCCGCCGCGACAAGATTTCAAATAGTTAAGAGCATGTACTTGTCCAGTCATTTCTAGTTCAGCCTTGTAAACAGGGTCATGCCAGCCTTCGATGTCGATTGAGCCCTTATAGCCGTGCTGGCGTAAAATTGTAATAATATCCGACCAGTTGCTATCACCAAATCCAGGAGTACGATGCCAAACGAAAGGCTGCGGGCCGTGAACTCCATGTTCTTTCACGATATCCCAAGCAATGGTAGCGTCTTTTCCATGAACATGGAATACTTTATTGATCCATTTTCTTAATTGCGGAATCGGATCAATTAAGCTAACCATTTGATGACATGGTTCCCACTCTAACCCGATATTGTCTTCTGGTACAGCATTGAACATGAGCTCCCAAGCAGTTGGATTATGAGCAATATTCCAGTCGCCACGCTCCCAAGTTCCGCCCATATCACAGTTTTCAAATGCAATACGTACTCCTTTATCTGCTGCACGTCTAGTTAGTTCACCAAAAACTTCTTTGAATCTAGGAATAGATTCATCTATCGGACGATCTGTAATGCGACCTGTAAATCCAGAAACAATTTTTGCTCCGAACAAGTGAGCATGATCAATTAATCTTTCCCAGCTTGCTAATGTATCGGAGTTGTCGCCGGCTCCAGTAAGTGGATTTCCGAATACGCTTACAGCTGAAATAACAAAGCCATGCTCATCAGAAAGAGCACGAATACGCTTAGCAAGCTCCTTCAGATCTGTTTCACCTGTTGTCTGCCAAAATGTGGGGTTAAACGATTCAAAACCATGACCTACAATTTGCGGGATGACATGATCAGCGTTATTACCATTAACTAGCGTTCCAATACGAATGGTTTGTTCCATACTTGTTATCACTCCAATATTGTCATATATTAATGTTAGTAAGCCTATTATAGTTCAGTTTTTACTAGGTTGCTTTATCCGATATTGGCTGAAATTAGTCTTATATTGTGGAGGTGGACAAGACCAGATGAGTTATCCGATTCAAATATTTCCGAATCGTTGTAGTAAAAAAAGGTAACAAAATAAACAAATGCATATTTTTTACATTGTAGCATTGCCGAGAATTAGAATACAATAGTTATGTTCTATCCGAAGCAGTTAATCAATTACTGTTCATTTAATTGTAAACGCTTACTAATTTTCTTTAATAATAAGCTAAATAAAGCAGGTAATATAGCTATAAGTAGACAATGAATTACCGTGACTACCTATTAAGCAGAAGGAGTAGAAATCGAATGTACAGACTACTTATTGTAGATGATGAAGAAATAATTACAGAAGCATTGTACGAAGTATTTAATGAAATTATGTCAGATGAATTAGATATATATAAAGCCTACTCAGCAAAGGAAGCATTGAATTGGTTATCACGAACGAGAATCGATATCGTACTTACCGATATTCGTATGCCAGGTAAAAGCGGCTTGGAATTGATGGAAGAGATACGAATGTATTGGCCTAGATGTAGAATTGTTTTTTTGACAGGCTTTAGCGAGTTCGAATATGCATATCAAGCGATTCAAAAACCGAATGTTAGATATTTATTGAAAACAGAAGGATACGCGAAAGTGACTCAAACCGTACAGGAAGTTATTCAAGAGATTAATACAGAAAATCAAATGTATAATTTATTACAACAATCACAAGAACAGATGGATACGTTAAGATTTATGAAGCAGGGGGAATACTTCAGATGTTTACTAGATGACAGCCGAGTTAGTGATGAACATGAAGATTCACTAATGCTAGAGTTTGAAGGATTAAATATCGATTTAGACGCCCAAGTTCCTGTCGTGTTAGCGCTTGGTCACCTCTCGTATTCCTTTGAAGCAGCCTATATCGAGAAAAATGAAATGTATTCGTTAACGAGAGTGATATGGAATTCATTTATGAAGGAACAGATTAATAGTTTCGCTCTAGTTGACAAACATGGCGATTTATTATGGTTTCTTCAAGCCTCCCACAATGATGATGAAATAATTAATAATCACTTAATTAAATACTTAGAAGGTACTTTAGAATTAATTCAGCAATCATGCATGGAATCACTTGGCATCTCGATTTCTTTTACGATAAGTGGCGGTACATGCGCATGGAATGAAGTGTCCAATCAGTATGAGCGACTTAGACAACTGCAGAAGATGAAAATTGGTGATGGAGTCTCATTAATTCAAATCGATCACAATGACCAGAATATAACATCAAATTTGAATGATAGTATTAGACTTGGACCAAGGGTGGAAATACTTACTGCACATTTAGATGCAGGAAGGTCTGAGCAGTTTTTTGAATACTTTGAGGGGATTGTACAGCCTGTTTTGCAAGTCAATGATTCCGTTCATCGCTCAATTGAAACGTATTATTCAATTGCATTAATGATGCTATCCTATATTAATCGCTTTGGTTTGCAGTGCAGTATCGGTGATTATAGTAAATTAATGCGCTTTGACGAGCATACCTCGTTCCAAGAAGCCTTTCAATATTTGAAATTGCTAGGAGAGCGGATATTTAAGCTGAAAAGTATCGATGAACGGGATAGATCGTCTTTAATTATTGAGAAAATTTGCAAATTTATTCAAGAGCATCTAAGCGAGGATCTGTCGCTCGTTCGTTTAGCGGAAATGTATTACTTCAATCCATCCTATCTATCACGCTTTTTCAAACTGGAGCATGGCGTTAAACTTTCCGAATATATCGATGAATGCCGTGCCAAAAAGGCTAAGGAGCTATTATGTAATAGTGAATTAAAGGTGCGTGATGTTGCATTGTTAGTTGGCTATGAAGCAGCACATTCCTTTACAAGGTTTTTCAAAAAAACGACAGGGATGACCCCACAGGAGTATCGAGATTCGATCATTGTAGAGCGTTAATCCTCGTTAATAAACTGCTACAAATCGTTACACAAAAATAGAAGCCCTCACAACGATGGAAGTTTAAAACGACCATTGTTGTGAGGACTTCATCTTCGCCGCCGAGTAATCTACAACGCATCACATCGTTATCAAAGCAGTGGCAGCAATATCATAATAACTAGCAGGAATCGCAAGCTCCTTCAGATCTGTTTCACCTGTTGTCTGCCAATACGAATGGTTTACTCCATACTTGTTATCACTCCAATATTGTCATATATTAATGTTAGTAAGCCTATTA
>DXHF01000241.1 GCA_019113605.1 Candidatus Paenibacillus intestinavium | reverse complement strand
TCGCGGCCCTTCATACTTTGCGCGATTTCTTCCTTTGTTCTGACTAACATATATTAAAACCTCCTACAAACTTTTCGTGAACTACCTGTAGTAACTTCCTGTAACGAAAAGTTACTTCGGAAGCATTAACTTAACTTTTCGTGAACTACCTGTAGTAACTTCCTTTAGATAAAAAGTTACTTCGGAAGCATTAATTTAACTTTTCATTCTCTTCTCGATGTACTTCCTGCAAACAGAAAGATTCATCACTACTACTTAGATCCCTAGATAAAAGATACCATTTCGTTGATGGACGGTCTGTTTTAGCATATTAACGAAACTTTTTGTTTTATTTCGTTGGTGGACGGCTTAAGTAGTATCTTCATTGTAAACTTAACTTCTCGATACAGCTCATGCAACGAGCAATCACAACGTGATCACAGTCTCACAGTCGGACGATTAGAGTTTTACCTAACGATTGCTAAGTAGCTTCGTTAGTATTTGTACTGCTTGATCGATCTCATCTGTCGATACTAACAAATTCGGCAGGAGACGAATGACGTTTGGTCCTGCTGAAATGACTAGTAAACCTTCGCTTTGTGCTTCCGTAATTACACTAGCTATCGGTGCCTTACATTCAATCCCTACAATTAAGCCTAAGCCACGTACCTCATTGACGAAAGAGCAAGCACTTAGCTGCTCACGCAGCTGTTCCATTAAGTATTGACCTTGCTTTGCTGCATGTTCAACTGCCTTCTCTTCAATGATCGTTTCAACCGTTGCTTTCACTGCAGCTGTTGCAATAGGTGTGCCGCCGAATGTAGAACCATGACTACCAGCAGTAAAGCCTCCTCTTAACGCTTCCTTAGCTACCATAGCACCAACTGGGAAACCGCTACCTAGACCTTTAGCAAGTGTAAATATATCAGGCTCAATACCAAAATGCTCATACGCAAACATTTTACCAGTTCTGCCCATGCCAGTCTGAATCTCATCAACAATTAACAAAATACCCTCTGCCTTACACAGCTCAGCAACCTGCTTAATATACACTGGATCAACAGGAAGAATACCGCCCTCGGCTTGCACCATCTCTAGCATTACTGCCGCCGTCTTGTCATTAATTGTAGCCTTCAACAAATCAAAATCATTCAATTCAATATGAGTAAAGCCGCCAGGTAGTGGTAAAAAGCCTTCCTTCACCTTATCCTGTCCCGTTGCTGTCAATGTTGCCAGCGTACGCCCATGGAATGATTGCTTGAACGTAATAATTTCATAGCGCCCATTGCATGCGACAAGCTGTTGATAACGACGAGCTAGCTTAATCGCCGCTTCATTGGCTTCAGCGCCCGAATTACAGAAAAATACCGCATCACCGCAGCTATTGTCTGTAATTAGCTTGGCTGCTTCTGCTTGATTAGGAATATGGAACAAATTGGAAATATGCCATAGTTGATCTAGTTGCGCTATTAATGCTTCCTTCACACGCTGTGGTACATGACCCAAGTTAGTTACAGCAATGCCACTCATAAAATCTAAATATTTATTGCCTTCACTGTCCCATAGCCAGCTGCCTTCGCCCTTCACAATCGCTTGTGGAAATCTGGCGTAGGTCGGAAATAAAGATTCACCAGCTACTTCTACCATGCTTTGACTCATAGTCAACACTCCTATAACTTTTTTGTAACTTCAACGCTCTACGACACTGTTAATAAAAAAGTAGCATCGGAAGCATAAGCTTAACTTTTTATTAACTGCATAGAATACTGCTGCTACTTAATAAAAAGTAGCATCGAAAGCTTCCTCTATTGCTTAATAACAGTCCCTACTCCACCAGCGGTAACCGCCTGGGTAAGTACACCTTCAATTTGTCCACTTACGATAACAACTTCCTGCACTTTACCTTGAATACATTGAATTGCCGCTCGTACTTTAGGAATCATGCCACCATAAATTTCACCACTAGCAATCATTTCTTCTATTTCTGCTACCGTTACAGACGGAAGTGTAACCTTCTGTCCATCAACAGTTTTCATAATACCAGGTACATCAGTGACAACGATCATTCGTTCTACCCCTAGATGGGAAGCAACTGCGCCTGCTGCCGTATCTGCATTAATATTGTAGCGTTGACCATTGCGATCAATACCAATTGGGGCAATAACGGGAATATAGCCCATTGCCATCACGCCCTCGATAAGAGGAGCATTAACTTCGCTTACATCACCAACAAATCCAACCTCAGCGCTATTAGCAACAGGTTTTGCCCCAATTAGCATACCATCCACGCCAGAAAGCCCTAGTGTTCTAGCTCCATTCATTTCCATCTTACGCACAATTTCTTTGTTGATGCGACCTGCTAGCACCATCTCAACGACATCAAGAACTTCATCACTCGTTTTTCGTAACCCTTGGACAAACTCCGTCTCAATGCCTAGCTTTTCAAGTGTTTCAGAAATTGCTGGGCCGCCGCCATGAACAATAACAGGTGCTACTCCAGCAGCTTGTAGTTCACGCAATTCTTCGAAAAAACGATTTGGTAGAGCCGCTAAAGTACTACCACCGCATTTCATTACAAAACGTTGATTAGTCATATCCTTTTCCCCCAGCATTAATAACTGCATCTTTCAATCAAGGTTCGAAACTTCCTCTATGTGCGGTAAGCAGCATTAATACGTACATAATCGTACGTCAAGTCACAACCCCATGCTACTGCTGTACCGTTATCCATATTCAAATTAATAGAGATTACGACAGTGTCTCCTTTAAGATATTGCAGGGCAGCATCCTCATCGAATGCTACCGGACGTGATTGTTCTAATGTAACGATAGAACCAAGTGCAATATCTACTGTCGCAGGATCAACGGGCTGACCTGCACGACCTACCGCTGCAATAATACGTCCCCAGTTCGCATCTGCGCCAAATACGGCAGATTTCACTAAAGAGGAACCAATAACTGTTTTCGCAATTGCTTGTGCTGCAAAATCATTCACAGCACCTTCGACGCGAACTTCAACTAGCTTTGTAGCCCCTTCACCATCGCGTGCAATAGCTTTCGCTAGTACAACACATACATGCGTAAGTGCTGCCTTGAACGCCGCCCATGCAGGGTGGGCTTCCGTAAGCTCTTCATGCGCTGCAAGACCACTTGCCATTGCAACTAACATATCATTCGTAGATGTATCGCCGTCAACCGTAATCATATTGAAGCTCAAATTAGTAGCCTCACCTAACAATTGATGTAGCGCTGCTGCACTAATATTCGCATCGGTCGTTACAAAGCCAAGCATCGTTGCCATATTCGGATGAATCATACCAGATCCTTTGGCTGCTCCCGCTATTTTCACTAGCTTGCCATCAATTTCAAGCTCAACGCAAATCGTTTTCTTCACAAGATCAGTTGTAAGAATAGCTTGGCTGAAATCTTCTGCGCCCTTGTCGCTTTTCTCTAACAACGCTGGAAGCTGCTCAATGCCAGAAAGCACTTTATCCATTTTCAATAGCTCACCAATAACACCAGTAGAAGCTACCGCAACTTGATCTGCTTCTACACCAATTTGCTGGGCAAAACGATTACGCATCGTGTAAGCATCGGCTTCGCCTTGATCCCCTGTACAAGCATTAGCGTTACCGCTGTTCACGATCATCCCGCGAAGTGTACCTTTACTAGCAATACTTTCACGCGTTACTTTAATAGGCGCTGCTTGAAATACATTCGTTGTATATACTGCCGCTGCCGTTGCTGGAACTTCGCATACAATAGCACCTAGATCATGACGATCAGTTTTTTTCAAACCACAGTGCAATCCTCCTGCTGAAAAACCTTGTGGTGATGTTACGGAGCCATCTTGAACAATTGTAAATAAAGCCACTTGCTGATCTTCTGCCATCTCGCTCTAATCCTCCTAAGTTACGGGTATGTCGGGACGAATTGTAAGCCTAGCTGCTCATCCCACCCCATCATTACATTCATATTTTGAATCGCTTGACCTGCTGCACCTTTAACTAAGTTATCGATAACAGATATGATCGTTACGCGGTTTGTACGTCTATCAACAGAGAATCCAATATCGCAATAGTTGGAGCCCCATACTTCCTTCGTTGCTGGCCAGTTACCTTCCGGACGAATACGTACGAATGAACGACCTTCATAATATTGTTCATATAGTTCGATAAGATCTTGCTCCGTTACATCACTTTTCAGCTTCGCATACATCGTTGACATAATACCACGTGTCATCGGTACAAGATGGGTCGTGAACGTAACGGTAACAGGTTCTTCCGCGATTTGACTAAGCACCATTTCAACTTCTGGAATATGCTGATGTTTATTTACTTTATAAGCTTTAAAATTCTCATTGAGCTCGGCATAATGATTCGCTACTGAAGCACCACGACCAGCCCCTGAAACGCCAGATTTGGCATCAATGATAATAGAAGAATGATCAATTAAGTTTGCTTGTAGTGCTGGAATAAGACCTAATAATGTTGCAGTTGGGAAACAACCTGGATTCGAGATAAATGGCGCACCTTTCACTTGCTCACCATATATTTCCGTAAGCCCAAATACTGCCTTCTCAAGATACTCTTGCTCTGCTGCTGGCTTCTGATACCACTGCTCATATACAGCACGATCCTTCAGACGGAAATCGCCAGATAGATCAATTACTTTCAAACCTGCCTCCAAATATTGCGGAGCTAGCTTGGAAGCTACTCCAGCTGGTGTTGCCAAAAATACAATATCCGCCTTTTGCTTAATTAATTCCGGATTAACATCATCAAGCAATTCTTCACGAATGCCTTGCAAATGAGGATATCCTTCCGTCACTTTCGTACCTGCACTGGACGAAGAAATAACAGATGTTACCTCAGCATTGGGATGAGATTGTAGTAGGCGCATTAATTCAACGCCCCCATATCCTGTAGAACCAACAATTGCAATACCTAGCTTCTTGCTCATATTACCGCGTCCCTTCTATTTTTTTTGCCTAGAGGACTCCCTCTTATTTAATGGCAGGAGTATTCATTTATGTAAGCCTCATCTATAGGGCTAGCTTATTTGTCCCATTATTTCATTTTACAATATATAGGTATGAAAGAGAATATGCATATTATTGTATTATTATACATCTACACTTATAAAAATACAATGTGCCTTTATCGCTATATTCTTCCTACTCCCATTCCATCATTGATACGATTTGAAGCCTTTACCAAGCACTTCACCTGTATTACTAATAATTATAAATGCTTTCGGATCAAGCTTAGCGACCGTTCTCTTCAGCTTCGATACTTCATTCTGAGCAACGACAACCATCAGCACATTACGAGGGTTACCAGTATAGCCACCTGTTCCTTCTAGCTTCGTTAAGCCACGATCAAGATCATGTAATATCGCTTGTTCTAACGCTTCTGTTTGCTCACTTATAATAAAAGCCACTTTAGAGAGCTGAAGTCCATTTTGCACAAAGTCGATACTCTTACTCGTTACAAATAATGAAATCAGTGCATAGAGAGATAACTCAGGCGAAATAATAATTGCCGCTCCGATAATAACTGCCCCATCAAAACAAACAACAGCCAAATTGTATGGAATACCCGTTAATCGATGCAGCATTTGAGCGGCAAGATCTAACCCTCCCGTTGAGCCTCCGCCTCGATAGACGATCGCAAGCCCAACTCCTACCCCAATACCACCATAAATAGCTGCTAATATTGGATTACTCGTCGGTGCAGGAAGCTGTGAAGTTAGTAGTACAAACATAGGAAATACAATCGAGCCTAATATCGATTGCGCCCCGAATTTCTTACCGAGTAACCAGATCGCAGCAATGAATAGTGGTATGTTCAATGACCATTGTGTGACTGCAGGCGGTATTTGTAGTTGTCTCTCGACTAGTATAGAAATACCTGACACACCTCCTGAAGCTATGCCATGAGGTAGCAAAAACAAATTGAAGCTTAGTGCCAAGATGCAAGAGCCAATTAAAACTTGCACAATGTTCCAAGCAATTTGCATAGAAGGTGGTAGCGAATCTTTCGTTGCATGTCTTAATCGGCGCTTCATAATAAGTGAACCAACCTTTCTGATGTGAAAAGGGAGAGTCTCTACACCTTTGTGTAAAAACTCTCCCTTGCATATAAGCTGCTTACAGCTGACGAATTTGATTGCGTAAGTAGCCATCTACAAACATATCAATATCGCCGTCCATTACTGCGTTAACATTTCCAGTTTCTACAGATGTACGATGATCTTTGACCATACTATAGGGGTGGAATACATAGGAGCGAATTTGGCTTCCCCATGCGATTTCGGATTGATCCCCGCGAATTTCCGCAAGCTCTTTCATCTGTTCTTCAATTTTTCGCTCATATAATTTGGATCGTAATGTTTTCATCGCACGATCACGGTTCGCAATTTGCGAACGTTCCTGTTGACAGGCTACAATAATTCCAGAAGGAATATGGGTAATACGAACAGCTGACTCGACCTTATTGACATGCTGACCGCCCGCACCACTCGCACGATACGTATCAACCTTCAAATCATCCGAACGAATCTCTATTTCGATTGTATCGTCAATTTCCGGAACAACATCACAAGATGCAAATGACGTATGGCGTCGACCAGCAGAATCGAATGGTGAGATTCGTACTAAACGATGCACACCCTTCTCTGCCTTCAAATAGCCGTAAGCATTAAATCCTTTGACCAGTATACTTACACTTTTAATACCAGCCTCATCACCTGGAAGGTAGTCGAGCAGCTCAACTTTGAAGCCACGTTTCTCTGCCCAGCGAGTATACATACGGTAAAGCATTAGACCCCAGTCCTGTGACTCTGTACCGCCAGCACCTGGATGCAATTCGAGAATAGCGTTCAAGCGATCATACGGCTGGTTCAACAATAACTGTAGCTCATAGTCAGACAACTTACTCTGCAAGGTAGTTAATCCTTGTGTAAGCTCAGCAACCATATCCTCGTCTTCGTCTTCCTCAACAAGCTCTAGTATCATCATTAACTCTTGATGACTCGTTTCAAAGCTATTGTAGTCGTCAACGACCGATTTGACAGCATTTAGCTCAGCAATTATGCCCTGTGCGCGCATATTGTCATCCCAGAAATCTGGCATGGACATCTTTTCCTCAAAGTTAGCAATAATATCATGCTTAATCTCTAAGTCAAAGAGACCCCCTAAGCGTCTGTAATCGATTAGCTATTTCGCGTAAATCTTGCTTTAATGTAATATCTATCATAGTAACACCTTCATCTCAAAATATCGTCTTAACCGTATGATATTAATTCATACCATGACATTGCTTATATTTCTTACCACTACCACAAGGACAAATATCGTTACGGCCTACACGGTCATCGCGGCGAACTGGTTTTTTGACAGTATCTTCACCGCCGCCATTTGTTGAAGACGTTTGACCTTTAACAACTTCTTGACGCTCAAGATTACTTTCCACACGAGCCTTCATAATATACTTGGAAACTTCCTCTTGAATGCTTTCAACCATACCATGGAACATCTCGAAGCCTTCGAATTGATACTCACGAAGTGGATCAGTACCGCCATATGCTCGTAAATGAATACCTTGACGCAATTGATCCATCGCATCAATATGATCCATCCATTTGGAATCAACCGCGCGAAGTACAACTACTTTCTCAAATTCGCGCATCGTTGTTTCGCCCAATTCTTCTTCACGCACATCATATGCTGCAGCAACTTTATTGTAGATAACATCGACGATGTCTGATTTTTCCTTGCCCCAAATATCATCACGCGTCAATACACCTTCATCCAGCAAGTTCGCTTGCACGAACTCAATAACGGATTGTAGATCCCAATCCTCTGGAATATCTTCTAAGCAATGAGCATCAACTGTACGTTCAATGACTGGCTTAATCATATTCATAACTTCTTCACGAATATTTTCAGATTCTAGAATGTCACGGCGTTGCTTGTAGATCACTTCACGCTGTTGGTTCATTACATCATCGTATTGCAGGACAACTTTACGAGTATCAAAGTTATTACCCTCTACACGTTTCTGTGCGGATTCAACCGCCTTTGAAATCATCCGACTTTCAATTGGCTGATCTTCATCGAGACCAAGACGGTCCATCATCGTCATAATATTTTCAGCACCGAAACGACGCATTAACTCATCTTCAAGCGATAGATAGAATTGAGAAGAACCTGGATCACCTTGACGACCAGCACGACCACGCAGCTGATTGTCAATACGACGGCTCTCATGACGCTCTGTACCAATAATGTGTAGGCCGCCAATATCAGCAACATTGTCACCTAGCAAAATATCGGTACCACGACCAGCCATATTCGTTGCAATCGTAACTGAACCTGGTTGTCCTGCGCGAGTAATGATTTCCGCTTCCTCAGCATGGAATTTCGCGTTTAACACTTTATGCTGTACACCGCGGCGCTTCAACATCTCTGCAAGCACTTCGGAGTTTTCAATAGAAATCGTACCTACTAGTACAGGCTGATTCGTTTTGTGTCGTTCAACAATTTCATCAACAACTGCTTTGAACTTACCTTTGATCGTTTTGTACACAACATCGGGAAGATCTTTACGAATCATCGAACGATTCGTTGGCACTTGAATAACGTCTAATCCATAGATTTTCAGGAATTCTTCTTCCTCTGTTTTCGCAGTACCCGTCATACCACCTAATTTACGATACATCCGGAAGTAGTTCTGGAACGTAATGGTAGCAAGCGTCATACTTTCGTTCTGAACCTTCAAGCCTTCCTTCGCTTCAATAGCTTGGTGTAGACCTTCACTATAGCGACGACCAGCCATTAGACGACCTGTAAATTCATCGACGATAATAACTTCTTCATTCTCAACAACGTAATCAACATCACGTTTCATAATATTGTTAGCTTTCAAAGCTTGTTGAATATGATGGTTGATTGTCACGTTCGCATGATCGAATAGATTATCGATCCCGAAAGCACGTTCACCCTTCGTAACACCAGCTTCAGTAAGCATGACACTTCTTAATTTAACATCGATGGTAAAATCCTCTTCAGGTACCATACGAGTCACCAGTCGCTGTGCAGCATCATATAATTCTGTAGACTTCGCAGCTTGTCCGGAAATAATAAGCGGCGTACGTGCTTCATCGACTAGAATGGAGTCCACCTCATCAATGATCGCAAAGAACAATGGACGTTGTACCATCTGCTCTTTGTACAGCACCATATTATCACGCAAATAATCGAAGCCAAACTCGTTGTTCGTTCCGTAAGTAATATCACAAGCATAAGCTTCTTGCTTCTGTGCATGTGTCAAACCATGCAAGTTACAACCAACCGTTAAGCCAAGAAAATTATATAATTCTCCCATTAGAATACTATCACGCTCTGCTAAGTAACCATTGACCGTAATAACATGTACACCTTTACCAGCAAGTGCATTCAAATAAACGGGTAAAGTGGCAACTAATGTTTTACCTTCACCTGTTTTCATCTCTGCGATTTTGCCTTCGTGAAGAACCATACCACCCAATAATTGGACGTCAAAATGGCGCATCTTCAATACGCGTTTGGACGCTTCTCGCACTGTTGCAAAGGCTTCAGGTAATATAGCAGT
>DXHF01000240.1 GCA_019113605.1 Candidatus Paenibacillus intestinavium | reverse complement strand
ACCATATAAGTGCTGACTACCTGTAATAAACCAAAATTGATATGCTTTTGTTGTTAGCATAAATTCCATCCCCCTTAGGTTGTACGTACAATAATAGTGTTATTATATACTACAACTACTCACTTGTACATACAAGTATAATTGTAAACAAACTATTATTTTCAAATGCTGCTTTGAGCTTTGTTACGATGCACTAACTCCACTTTGCACAAACGAGCGGACAAACAGTACATTAATTAGCGGCGCGTTCGAGTCCAATGCCGCTGCATGCTCACTATACGAGTAATTTGAAAAACCGATCTGAGGTTGTACGTACAATCGTAATATCATTCAATGTTTCTGCTAGTATAAGTGATCCTTCCAAAGCAGACACGAACAAGTACGCACATTCACTGCTGCTTATTCCTGCGCGAAATTCTCCAGCTTGAATGCCTTGCTCTAGTAACTTCTTAATGAGCTCATACAATACATTGAAAAACTGTTGAATGCGATCATGTACGTCCTTCGCATCAGCCGGACTTTGCTGGTACATCGCTGTAAATGGGCATGTTCCTTTATTCCCTCTAGCGGCAATTTCAAGTAGCAGTAGCTCAATAAAGCTTTCAATTCTTCGCTTAGCAGAAATCTCTTGTTGTCC
This sequence comes from Candidatus Paenibacillus intestinavium, assembly GCA_019113605.1. Lineage (GTDB taxonomy): Bacteria > Bacillota > Bacilli > Paenibacillales > Paenibacillaceae > Pristimantibacillus > Pristimantibacillus intestinavium. The sequence goes on along the minus strand of DXHF01000240.1, from coordinate 3,770 downwards.
CAGTGAAATTTCTAATGCTGACTCATATCGATTACCCCAAAAGCTTACAACAGCAAACAATAATTCTTCCTTGCTCTTAAAGTGATAGTAAAGATTGGAGCGCGATATGCCGCTTCGAATACATACATCCTCGATACTTGTATATTTATAGCCCTTACTTAAAAATAAACGGGCAGCAACATGGATCAGTTGCTCTCGATTTCTCGCGACCATATCTCTTCCTTCTTTCAAAATTAGGACTGAATAGTCCTAAAATAAATTATAGATTTTCATAGTTTTTCAGTACATAGCGTTTACCGCAAAATCCACACTTCAAAGTGATCCGATCCTCGCTAATTATATAGCTTACCGCATCATCATCTTCCATATCTAGACTTTCTATTCTTCGTTCATCCATATGACCTGTTGCAAAAAAAGCTGTTTTATTACCGCATTCGCATTCAAAATGTAACATTTCATTCATGCCTTTCTATATTAAATATATAACCCTACATTGATAAGATTGCTTTCCTTCGTTATAATAAGCGATGATAACATATCTCGACAAGACTTACGATTAGGAAGGAATTAATTGAATGTATATAGCAGATCAATGGACGGATTTTGAAGTAATCGACACTGGTGAAGGTGATAAGCTAGAACGTTGGGGTAATTACGTTCTACGTCGCCCCGATCCTCAAATTATTTGGCCAATCCAAGACGAGAATGAGCAATGGCGCAAAGCAGACGCTCACTACCATCGCAGCAATTCTGGCGGCGGAGAATGGCATATGAAAAATGATAAATTACCGGAGCGTTGGACCATTGGCTATAAAGAGCTTCGTTTCCATATTAAGCCGACTAGCTTTAAGCATACTGGGCTATTCCCTGAACAAGCAGCGAACTGGAGCTGGATGATGGACAAAATCCGCCAAGCTAACCGCCCGATTCGTGTATTAAACTTATTTGCATATTCAGGTGGAGCTACAGTAGCATGTGCTGCTGCAGGTGCTGAAGTATGTCATGTTGACGCATCTAAAGGAATGGTGCAATGGGCAAAAGAAAATGCTCAACTATCTGGACTTGAAGATGCACCAATACGCTACATTACTGATGATGTTTTCAAATTCGTACAGCGTGAGCAACGTCGCGGTCGTACATACGATGCTATCATTATGGACCCTCCATCCTATGGACGTGGACCAAAAGGTGAAACTTGGAAGCTAGAAGAGAATTTATTCCCATTCCTGCAGGAATGTACAAGTATTCTTAGTGATAATCCATTATTCTTACTTATTAATTCGTACACAACTGGACTTTCTCCTACCGTTCTAGAACATTTGCTAACGATGAGCATGCAGAAAAAATACGGCGGAGAAATTAACGGCGGAGAAATCGGCCTACCCATTACAAAGTCTGGTCTAGCATTGCCTTGCGGTATTTTGGGTCGTTGGGAGTCCAACTAATGGAGATCCCGATCATTTACGAGGATAATCATATCATTGTTGTGCAAAAGCCACCTGGAATCCCCTCCCAAGAGGATGAAACAGGCGATGCAGATATGCTTACATTACTTAAAGAGGATATTAAAATCCGCTATGAAAAGCCCGGTAATGTCTACTTGGGTCTTGTTCATCGACTAGATCGCCCTGTTGGTGGAGCAATGTTGTTCGCTAAGACTTCCAAAGCAGCTTCTCGCTTGTCCGAGGCAGTGCGCAGTCGCTCATTCGATAAAACCTATATTTGTGTCGTAGAAGGCGTTCCATCGACGCTAGAAGCCGATCTATTGCATTATATCGTCAAGGATACGCGCAAAAATCAAGTAACAGTCTATAATGCACCAACACAAGATAGTAAGGATGCCAAATTAAGCTATAAAGTACTGCATCAGGCAAACGGTCGCAGTCTCGTAGCAATCAAATTATATACAGGTAGACCCCATCAGATTAGAGCTCAAATGGCACATATTGGTTGTCCTCTTGTCGGAGATCAGAAGTATGGTAAAGTTGTACAACAGCGCTATTCGCAAATCGCGCTTTGGTCAACTTCAATTACTGTCGCTCACCCAACAACGAAGGAACCGATGTCGTTCCAATCGATACCACCAGAGCAGCAAGCGCCATGGTCGCTTTTCAGCCTGCAACAATTAACACAAGCTGCCCAATATTTTCTCTAAAGAGGAAGTTCAAAAAGTGGACTTTGATAACGATGAGTATGCTACGAAGCGTAGTCGACGTCGAATATGAAGCGAACTTGGAAAGTACGGTTCGCGTGTACGTAATCATGTACACTTGCGCTTCCGTTTTTCTCAAGTAGCGCTCCATCTTCTCGGTTCTGAAAGCCCGCTTTTTGAACCTTTATTGGAATGGAAGTTCAATGCCGTTCGATCGTGTCCTTGAATCGGTCGAACGGTTTTTTTTGACTAAATATGAATAGAGAAGGTGAACAGATGAGTTCCAGATCATCATTGCCTAAGCGTAAATTACTTTGGCTTCTGAACGGGATATTATTACTATTTATACTTATTGCTATCGTAGCTTTTTTCGTTATCATTAATGCGAAACAGTCCGAAGATCTTAATAATTCGAATACACCAATTAGTCAATCTGGCAATGAAACACCGGAAGAACCTGCCATTATTGCTACACCATCACCTACCCCTGAACCTACACCTACACTCCCTGAATATACTGATGCGGTTTGGATCGGCGTTGGAGATATTATGAGTCATACTCCACAACTACCAGGTGCCTATAATAATGAAACAGATACTTACGATTTCAATCCATTTTTCGAGCCGATTTCCTCGATTCTTGAAGACGGTAATTGGGTGATGGCAAACCTAGAGACACCAGTTGCAGGTAGCGAGTTCGGGTATACTGGTTACCCTACCTTCAATGCACCGACCGAGCTAGCTGAAGCTTTATGGAATGCAGGCTTTAATCTACTGTCTACTGCCAACAATCATTCACTAGACAAAGGCGAAAAGGGTTTGTTGCGTACACTAGAAAATGTCCACACTATTGGATTTACAACGGTTGGTACTGCTGCTTCGCTGGAAGAGTCCCAAACATCGACCATTATCGAGCATAATGATATTGCTATGGGAGTATTATCGTATACATACGGTACCAATGGCATTCCGATCCCTGCTGGCAAAGATTATCTCGTTAATTTGATCGACAAAGATAAAATCATTGCAGATATGAACCAATTGCGTGCAGACGGCGCTGAAGTGATAACGATTGCGCTTCACTTTGGCAATGAATATCAAACACAGCCGAGCGACGAGCAGAAGTCATTAGCACGCGAGTTGATTGCTGCTGGTGCAGATATTATTGCCGGTTCGCATCCACATGTGCTCCAGCCTTATGAAATGCTATCGACGTTCGATGAGGATGGTAATGAACGACAAGGATTAATCATATATTCCATGGGTAACTTCATCTCCAATCAACGTGGGGAATCCAAGGATTATGGCGTAATCTACAAAGTGAATATACGCAAGCATTATGAATCAGGCGCTATTGAATTAACGAATGTTGAAGCAACACCAACATGGGTACATCGCTACAAGCCAGACAGCTATAATCGCTATCGTATTCTACCTGTTGCTGAGACATTAGAATCAAGAGATGACTCGCTACTAAGCACGAAGGATTACGACGCGTTAGAGAGCAATCTAGCGATGCTTAACAAACGACTAGAGTCGATGCTGGCGGCAAAGCAATAACATACAATAATAAAAAGATATCTTACCGTCCTCTCCATATTCATTGTAGAATAGTGGG
>DXHF01000239.1 GCA_019113605.1 Candidatus Paenibacillus intestinavium | reverse complement strand
GGATTAGGTCTAACAATCATTTGACTTTCATTGAAGAAACGTAAAGCAGAAGCTTTATCTACCATTTCGGGATTATTTGTAGCATCGATAATGACATCAAGCACATTTTCCAAGTTCGCTTTTTTCCATGATGGAATATTACGACCTTGCACAACAAGCCCTTCTGTTGTGAACCAGCGAGCAAACGTATATGCTGCTTGTTTATTTTTGGATTTACTATATACAGTTACTAAGTCAGATGTAATATCTGATGTCGTTGGATCTTCTTTATTCATTTTTGGCATAGGAGCAAATACCGTTTTGAATGTTGCAGGAACTTTATCTGTCCCACCAACCTCTGGAATCATAAATGTACCTGTAAGAATCATCGATGCTTCTTCATTAAAATATTGTGGACGGTAATTTAACTTTTGACTAATGACTTCAGCATATGGTGTAGCTATTTTGTCTTGATCTGCTTGCAAACGAATTTCTAATGACTTGCGCATAGAAGCTGTGTCAATATTAGCAGACTTGAAATCATCAGTTACTAAGTAGCTATTATCGGCTACATTCGCATTGGCTAGCATTACATAAGGATTGACCCATGTGTGGAAGTACGTGCCATAACGTTTTTTCTCACCATCTAGCTTAGTCATTTTTGCTGCATAATCCAAGAACTCATCCCATGTCCAATCTGTTGGTAGAGGGAGATTTGCTTCCTTCAGATGATTTTCATTGATTGCCACGAAGAAATTAACCGATTTCCCAGGCAATCCGTAGTATTTACCATCGACTTTAGTATCTACTGAATATTCTTCATCAAAATTCAAGCCATCTTTTGCTAAATAATCATCTAACGGCTCCAGCATTCCTAAAGCTAGACGCTGAGCATAATGAGCTGGAGATGAGAACATAATAACGTCCATATCTTCATTAGATGCAGCTGCCAAGTCTACTTTTTTCACATGTTCATTTGCGTTGTTATCTCCCGCCGAAACATATTCAATTTTAATGTTCGGATATGCTTTTTCAAATTCTGACTTTATTACATCGAACTTTTCATTCTCTAGGTTGTACCACGTATACACCTTAAGTGTCGTCTGCCCACTCTCTGTATTTGTTTTAGATGTATTTCCCCCTGCATTTGATCCCGTATTCGAAGAGCAACCTACCAATAATACAATAACCATCGCTGCAAGTAATGAACTAGATAACCATTTCTTTAACATAACTATTCCCCCTGGATCGTTATTTGTGTTCATCTATCCTTTAACACTGCCAGAAGCTACACCTTCAATAACCTGCTTTTGGCCGATGATAAAGATAATTAAAAGTGGTAAGATGGCTGATACTGCTCCTGCCATCATTAAGGAATAAAATTCACCATTTACGTCAGAAAATTTGGTCATACCAAGCTGTAGCGTAAATAAGTGATCAGAACGCAGGAATATTAATGGGTTCTGATAATCATTCCATGTCCATATAAATCTAAGAATCATAACGGTTGCTAGTACCGGCTTTACTAATGGCAAAGTAATTCGAGCATAGATTGTCCAATGATTGGCACCATCAATTCTGGCAGATTCAATAATTTCATTATGAACACTCATGTAGAATTGTCTCAGCAAAAATGTTAATAAAACCGAGGAAGCTCCTAACAATATTAACCCAGCATGACTATCAAACAATCCTAACCAACGATATAAAATAAATTGAGGCACAAGTATGGCCTGACTAGGAATCATAAATGTTGATAAAATAATTAGAAAGAGTACATCTCTTCCTTTGAATTGAATTTTTGTAAATCCATAAGCAGCCATCGATGAAATAGTAACGGAAAATAATGTAGTTAGTACTGTAATTTTAATTGTATTCCAATAATACGTAGTAAACGGTAGTGAACCAAACCATACTTCACTATAGTTAGCAACGGCATTCCATTTTTGGGGAATCCATTGAATCGGATAACTTAATACATCTAATTCTGGTTTCATAGATGCCGAAATCATCCATAGGAAAGGCATAATAAATATAATACCGGCAAGGCTCATCATGATCGTAATAATTACTCTATTTAGTCGTAAAGCACCCATAAACCTTCCCCCTAGTAGTTTACCCATTTTTTCTGACCAATCCATTGAATGACCGTAATAGCAAGAATAATGATAAGTAACATAATGCCAATTGCCGATGCGTAGCCCGATTTCAATTGAATGAATGCAACTTTATATAAGTAGAACACGATAACTGAAGTAGATCCCGCTGGTCCTCCATTTGTTAGTATCATGATGAGGTCAAATACTTTGAAGGATCCTACGATCCCTGTAATTAACAAGAAAAATGTCGTTGGCGAAAGCAATGGAATCGTAATTTTGAAAAATTGTCTTACTTTTGATGCGCCATCTATATCCGCTGCTTCATATAAATCTTTAGATATGTTTTGAAGCCCCGCCATAAAGATAATCATTTCAAAACCTACACCTGCCCAAATCATAATAATCATTACCGAGATTAATGAAAAGCTCGGATCAGCTAACCATGCAGGTGGATTACTTATACCGATTGACATTAGGAAGTTATTAATGGGACCGCTAGACGGGTGAAACAATACACGCCACAGAACTGCAACGGCAACAAAACTTGATATAAAAGGCATAAAGTAGATTACTTTGAAAAAGTTTTTGAAGTATGTTGAATTATTTATTAATACTGCAAGTATTAATGAAATAAATAGGGAAACGGGAATAACTAACATCAATAACAAGTTATTATTTAACGACTTTAGAAAGTCATCATCTGCGAACATCTTTGTGTAGTTATCGAATCCGATGAATTTAATCGATTCAAATCCAGCAATGAAATTCCAATCCGTGAAACTAATAATGCCTGATAATAAAATAGGGATTATCGTAAGCACCGTAGCTAATAGAACCATTGGACTAATGAATAATAAACCTGCCATTGTTTCTCTTGCAGTCAAAAGCCTGCGCTTATTTCTAGCTTGCTTTGGTTTCACTTTAACCTCATGAATTGTTTCCACTTTTGATCACCTCTCGTTGTTCGTCTATAGATTTATTATAAGGAGAGCTGATTTCAATTACATGCAACTATTTTTTCTATCTCGAAATTATTTTGCGTATTTTATACATAGGTACTTAAAATAGAAATCCCTCTACCAAATGTAATATTCATAAAATTTATCTAGTAACTCTATAGCATGTTGATTGACTATATTAAGCTAGAAATCGTAATCATTTTGAGGAGGATTAGTA
>DXHF01000238.1 GCA_019113605.1 Candidatus Paenibacillus intestinavium | reverse complement strand
AAGTTATGATGCCAAATATTTGGTCAGGCTGACGCACATCTGCTTCTCCTTCGATGATCATTCCTAGTTTACGCTCAATGCTACGTTGGCCATCGTATTCGATTTTGTCGACAGCGGACAAATCATTCATTTTCATAAAGATAACTTTGAAGGTTTGATCGTTAAGCTTAATTTGTCTAACTTGTTCATAAATGCTATCAAGTGTATTACCTTCGTAAAGTACTTCAAGTCTCTCTCGCATAAATGGACTGCGATCTGCATCGATGCAAATATCACTTATTAAAACACCAGTTTCAGAATGTTTTCCGAATAGAGAACGCATTTCAAGTTGACATAATTCTACCTCTTCTATTCTATATCCAAATGTGTATATATATGTTGTATTCATAATGTAAGTCGTCGCATCCTTTTCCATGACATGCATAAGACCTTATTATACGCTATAACGCTCACATATAACAAACTAGTGATATAGATGCAGAGCAGGAATGGCAATACAGCACTATATTATGAGGTAATTTTAAAAAGAGACTTTTTGAACATTTACTATAATAAAGTAGTTTTCAGAGTATAATAGGTTAGAAGTAGTACAACCATTATTGGATGTTAACATTGAATAACGAATTTATCCTATATAAGATAGGTTAACTAATATAACGTAGAAGAGGTTAATAATGAGCCAGCAGAAATTTACAGATTATCAATTGAGTGAAGAGATTGTTAGGGCATTACATAGCTTAGGCTATGAAGCAGCAACAGAAGTACAATCTAAAGTTATTCCAGTAGCACTGAACAATCAAGATCTTGTTGTGAAGTCACAAACAGGTAGCGGAAAAACAGCAGCGTACGGTATTCCGCTATGCGAGCTAGTGGATTGGAATGAGAACAAGCCACAAGCATTAATTCTTACTCCGACACGTGAGCTAGCGGTGCAGGTCAATGAAGATCTGACGAATATTGGACGCTTCAAACGAATTAAGTCTACTGCATTGTACGGTAAGTCTCCATTCCATGTACAAAAAGCAGAGTTAAAACAACGTACGCATATGGTCGTTGGCACACCGGGCAGAGTGAATGATCATATTGAACGAGGTACACTTTCACTTGAGCGAATTGCGTATCTGGTTATTGATGAGGCCGATGAAATGTTGAATATGGGCTTTATTGAACAAGTGCAAGCGATTATTCAAGCTATTCCCAATGATCGAGTAACGATGCTATTTTCCGCTACTTTCCCTGAGGATGTAGCTAAGCTTTCTCGTCAATATATGGACAACCCTACCGAAATTGAAATTAAAGCGAGCGGCATAACGACGTCAACGATCGAGCATTCACTTATCGAAGTGAAGCCAGCGGACAAGCTTACATTATTGCAAAATGTACTTATTGTAGAAAGTCCAGATAGCTGTATTATTTTCTGTCGTACACAGGAGCATGTAGACCAATTGTATCGAGAAATGGTTGAATGTGATTATCCGATTGATCGTATCCACGGCGGTATGGAGCAAGAAGAGCGATTTGAAGTTATGAACGCTTTTCGTGCAGGACAGTTCCGTTATTTAGTAGCGACGGATGTTGCTGCTAGAGGTATTGATATTACGAATATTACGCATGTCATCAACTACGATATTCCGCTTGAGAAAGAAAGCTATGTTCACCGCACAGGACGAACTGGTCGTGCAGGTAAACAGGGTAAGGCGATTACTTTTGTTGCGCCAACCGATGGTAGACGATTGAAAGAGATTGAAGACTATATTGGTTTTGCGATCGCTCGTGTAAAAGCACCATCCGAGGATGCTGTCGATTTACGTAGAGAAGCATTCAATGCTAAGATGAGTGCTGGTCCCGAGTTGAAGAAGGATAAGCGTGAGCAATTGAATAAGCAGATTATGAAGCTTAACTTCAATGGCGGCAAGAAGAAAAAGTTTAGAGCTGTTGACTTTGTAGGTACCATTGCGAAAATTGAAGGTGTAACTGCTGATGATATCGGTATAATTACCATTCTTGACAATGTAACTGATGTTGAGATATTGAATGGTAAAGGTCAGCTTGTACTTGATGTGATGAGAGAAACTACTGTTAAAGGCAAGCAGTTGAAAGTGCGCAGAGCAAAGTAAATATACTGTTTTATATATAGAAACACCGTTAGTAATGAACGTATAACCTACGTTTATTACTAACGGTGCTTTTTTATTTTCGTAGTTATAGTTCATATTCGCCAAAGGGTCATCCTGTTACTTTAATCGGAATTAAGTGGAAAACTGAAACGATCTACTTGGAATGACGTATCACAAAGATAAGTATCCAATTATTGAAAATAAATAACGATTAACCAATTTTTATATGATAAAATAGTAAGGGATTACGGAATGAGTCCTGTCGATATGCAGTTAAGCAATAGTTCAAGTGAGGAGGTATGTGCATTGAGTAGCATGAGGGTAGTAAAGTTGTTAGGACTTATTGTAGCCATTGTAGTACTTAATATTGTCATGCTGTCTCCTGGATTGGTAGGATTAACAATTGGGGGAAGTAATGCTATTGAAACAGCTTCAAGTATAACGATATTAATTATTAGTGCATTAGTTCTATTATATGGATGTTATACATTACTATTCAAGTCTCCGGTAGTGTTAGCGGTCAGAGATATAAAGTCGCAAGAGGATTATAAGGAAGGTCTACTGCAATACAAAAATAACAAAGTACTGAAGCTGGAAATTGATTTGGCACTGGATCAATTAGAACGAATGGAGAAGAAAAAGGTCACGTTACACAATGTTCTTAACGATAGATTTGAAATAACGGAGCTCAGTTACAAAAAATTTGCAGCAGTCATTATTGAAGTTGAAAAATTGTTCTTATCCAATATTAAAGGGATTATAAATAAGGTAAATGTATTTGATGCTTCGGCTCTATCCGAATTCGCCGATAAACATAGATCATCTTCATTTTCTAATAAGCTTATGCAACAAAAGTTTGAGCTGCATAATGAGTACGTCAATTATGTAAAAGGCTATGTTGGAGCTAATGAAGAGATTTTGCTAAAGCTAGATAAGTTGTTATTGGAAATTTCATTGTTAGGCAGCTCGGATTATAGAGATGTCGAGGAAATGCCATGTATGAAAGAAATCGATGAATTAATTACACAAACTAAGTTTTATAAACAATAAGGGGGAGCTGGAATGGCGAATAAAGGAAAAGCATTTACTATATTAATAGTTATTACGATCATTGTATTTGGACTTGTATATTTGGGAGTAACGTTAACGTCTAATTTAGGTAAAACGAGCATGGAAGTTTCTGAGGAAGATGCAGACAAAAAGTTAGATAAACTATACAAAAATATTAATGTAACAAGTGCAGAACCGATTAAAGGTCAAGTTGATCTTGATCCAGTGGCAATTGGAGATTCATTACCCGATATATCTAAATTTCCAGTTTCTGTAGAAAACACAACGGATAGTTACATAGAAATATTTTCATCTACAGAGAAATCAGGTACAGGTATTGATGGCTGGCTGA
>DXHF01000237.1 GCA_019113605.1 Candidatus Paenibacillus intestinavium | reverse complement strand
GCGAAATAAGTACAAAAGTTACCTTGTTCGCTCCAATACTCGCGCTCCAGCGCGAAACTCATAACTATCTAATTGCAGAATTTACTTACTATCCTACCAGCGTCACCCACCAAAGTCTGTAACAACAATTTGGACGCTACAGCTACACTAATCCCTACTACTCAAAGCGCAATAACCACTTCTTTCATCCCTGCCTAGCGAAGAGAACTAATCACTTCACCTACGGCCAGCGGAGAGAACTAATTGCAAGTGGAGAAGCGGCAGCGGTCGTTTTTGTCCTCGGATTTATACCTCTATGACTATTACAATAAATCCGAGGCCAACGGCGATCTGAACTGCAATTTGTTCTCGGAGCGATCTCACTGCCGACAGCGAATAGTTCTCACAGCACATACTGCTATTGTAGCGAATTTCCTAAAGCAGTTCAATTTGTTAAGCTTCATATAGCAAATCATGTTACAATAAGTGATAACTGAAAACTTGAAGGGGTGTTTAGATTGGCAGATTTACAACAAGCATCAATGGAAAATATGATTATTATGATCGAAGAAATTAAATCTAAATTAAAAATGGCATCTGCTGCGGCGATGCAAGCTTCAAGTTATAACTTGGATAAATACGAAGATATTAAAGATATATATGAAGTGATTACTTCCAAAGATAAATTCAGTATTAGTGAAGTAGAAGCAATTGTCTCAGAATTAGGGAAACTACGTAGCTAGCACGAAAAAACCGCCTCCGACGTCATCGTCGGGGGCAGTTTTATAATAGACATGTACAATATACTAATTACCAGCATTTCCTTGTTCTGTTACAACAACAGAGAACTTCACATCGACTTCCTTCGCTTCACCGCGTAAGAAAAAAGCAATTCTTTCTAGCTTATCTGCTAGTTCTGTCCCTGAAAGTTTCGTATTGAGATGGAAGTTAAAATGATCTCCTGGTGTATTAAAGTTATTACCTCCGTAATTTCTCCAGATGCCATCTGTACCTAGTCGCTGATTATCAGGTTGTGGATAAAACTTATCAGACTTATTCACAACGCGCTCATAGATACGCAATTTCTTCAGTAGCATATAATACTGTGCAGAATGTTTAAAATTCCACGTTTCACGAATATCTTTGAGCGTATAATCCATTTTCCAACGTTTTAACTTCTCAACTTGATCATCAGAGTCAAGCTTCAGAAATTCATCCAGTGGTAACATCTTTTCAGCCATTACAACCCCTCCATCCTAAACTTTTATGTTCTTCATTGGATGCGACTTCTTCTCAATAAAAGTAACAACGAAAACACTAGCTTAGACAATTGTATAATAAATCACTATGAAATTTCATAATTACATAAAAAATACCATACCCCTTATATAATTACAACAAAAAAATCCCATTTGTTAGAAACAAATAGGATTTTTCTAATAATTCATCACTTAAACATATTATTGTTGAAAGCCCAATGACTCAATAAATGCTTTAAATGCTGTTTGACCAGCTTCTGTACGTTTATATACTCCTGCATCATGCAATACTTCAAGGAATTTCCCACCAGTTTGCGATTGTACAAGCGTATTAGCCTCTTGCACAGACAAGCTAGTACCATGCTGCTCCGCTAGTTCAACAATCCAATGCGAATGATTATGAAGCGGATGAGTCGCGTCTGCTGTTGCTTGAATAGCTGCAGCGTCATTATTACTCAATAGATCAGCAATTTGAGACAGTTCTGCTTTTAAGCGGCCAGGTAATACGGCAAGCCCCATCACTTCAATTAAGCCAATATTTTCTTTTTTAATATGATGTAAATGTTGATGTGGATGGAAAATACCATCTGGGTATTGCTTGCTTGTACGATTATTGCGGAGTACAAGATCAAGTTCAAAGTTGCCATTATCTAGTAATCGAGCAATTGGTGTTATAGTATTATGAGGTGTAAGCTTGCCATCTTCCTCTTCCGTAAAAGCATAAATATCTACAGATACATCGCTGTATGCTTTCCACTGGTCAAGAATAGAAGCAGCTAGCTGTTTCACTTCTTCTTTAGAACTACTTTGCAGACGAATGACTGACATTGGCCATTGTACGGTACCTAGTTTCACACTCGGATATTGCTCGGAAGTGAAGCTCGATTCGATTGGTGCAGTTTCCATTGGGAAAACATGTTTGCCCGCCTGGAAATGATCATGCGACAGAATGGAACCACCAACGATCGGAAGATCTGCATTTGATCCGATAAAATAATGTGGATATTGTTCTACAAAATCAAGCAAGCGCGCCATTGAGCTATGCGAAACAACCATTGGCTCATGTACACCTTTAAATACAATACTGTGTTCATTGTAGTATACATAAGGAGAATACTGTATATGCCATTGTTCGTTTTGGAGCACAATCGGAATCGTTCTTAGATTTTGTCTCGCTGGATGATTAACTCGTCCAGCGTAATTGACGTTTTCTGCACATAATAAACATTTCGGATACTTTGCGGAAGGTAATGTTTTCAACAAAGCAATTTCCTTAGGATCTTTTTCTGGCTTGGACAAATTAACAGTAATTTGCAGATCGCCATAATTAGTAGCATGTAACCAGCTTGGATTTTTCGCGATACGATCCATGCGGATATAATTACTGTCAATACTCAATTTGTAGAACATATCTGTTGCTGCTGAAATGCCTTTTTCCTGAGCAAGCTTATTGAAAATAGCGATTAACTCTGAAGGACGAGGCAGCAATAAGCCCATTATTTTCGCATCAAGCAAATCACGATACGTTAATGTTTCTTCAGGAATTAAGCCAATTTCAAATCCGTAATCAAGTAAACCTTCCAATACTTCTACTGGAGAAGTTAATTGTTCTGTAGGAACTTCACCCTCGTATGGCTCATCGAATTTGAAAAGATCTAATAATGCGTTTCTTGCGTAATCGATATCTGCCCTTTGAATCATCTGCTGCTGATCCGCAAATTGTACAAGACGTTCAATTTGTAATAATGCTTGCTCTGCGGTTGTAGTAGTTTGTGTAGTCATAATGATGCTCCTTCCTGCTGCGCAATAATGTTACTCGTTATATCCGTTCGGATGGTTAACATGCCAACTCCAAGCGCTTGCGATAATATCCTTCAAATTACTGCGGTCAGGACTCCAGCCAAGCTCTTCACGTGCACGAGTTGATGAAGCTACTAGAACAGCTGGATCACCTGCACGACGTTGTTCCATTACAACTGGAATTTCACGACCAGTTACTTCACGAGCAATATCGATAACTTCTTTCACTGAGAAGCCATGACTGCTTCCAAGATTATATACAGCGCTGTCTGAACCTTTACGCAATGCATCAACTGCACGCAAATGTGCATCAGCAAGATCACTTACATGAATGTAGTCACGAATACATGTACCATCTTCTGTCGCATAGTCATCACCGAATACAGAGATATGAGGTCTTTTACCTAAAGCTGCTTCCAATACGATTGGAATAAGATGAGTTTCAGGATCATGTGCTTCACCAATTTTCCCACTATCATGCGCACCAGCAGCATTAAAGTATCGAAGTGAGATGTACTTAACGCCGTAAGCAATATCAAACCATTTCATCATTTTTTCCATCGCTAGCTTTGTTTCACCATAAGCATTCGTTGGTGTTGTACGATCGTATTCATCAATAGGTACACTTTCAGGCTCGCCATAAGTTGCCGCAGTAGAAGAGAATACGATTTTCTTAACCTTGTATTCGTTCATCTTTTCAAGCAAGCAAAGCGTGCCAAATACGTTGTTGTTATAATATTTGCCTGGGTTTTTCATACTCTCACCAACTAGAGAGTTAGCTGCAAAGTGAATAACCGCATCGATTTCATTTTCAGTAAAAACTTTATCAAGAATATCATTGTCACGAAGATCGCCAACATAAAGCTTACCGCCTAGAAGCGCCTCCTGGTGACCT
>DXHF01000236.1 GCA_019113605.1 Candidatus Paenibacillus intestinavium | reverse complement strand
TTAATGTTATTTTCCGTGGTCATTCAGCTACTCAAAACGGTGATGATTCAGCTCATGTTTTTGTCGTTTTTAGGCGAAAAATGATAAAAAATCGTCATTTAACACCATTTTATTAATAAAAATTAATATTATCTTTTATTATCTTTCATTTGCTTAATAGGAAGCGATTTATCTGAATTTTCAATAGTGGAGCATTAGGGAGGAATTGGCAGGAAAAAGCTGGAAGGGGCAGGTCAACTTTCCTCATCCTTGCTTAGGGCAGGTGAGCCGCTGTGAGCGTCTTTTATCGGGGGTGAGCTTAATTGGTTAACTATGTTACGCTTATAACCGTGTTAATCAAATCGAAGGGAGTACGAGGAAATGAGAAGTTATTTTCACGCTGGACTTTGCCTAGTGTTGTTCACTGTCCTTTTAATGGGATGCGGCAGCAATGAGGGGAATGTTAAACAAGGAGGGTCAAGTTCAAATCAGTCTGATATCATACCTTCCGAAACGACACTAGCCAAGGCCCAACGAGAGGGGTCCATAACGGTTGGCTTTGCCAACGAGAGACCTTATGCGTTTTCTACACCTGAAGGAGAATTAACAGGCGAGGCTGTAGAAATAGCTCGCATAGTATTATCTAATCTGGGTATTGAAGAGATGGACGGTGTTCTTACTGAATTCGGATCACTTATACCAGGCTTGAAAGCAAAGCGATTTGATCTAATCACCGCTGGAATGTTTATTACAAAAGAACGAGCTGAAGAGGTTTCCTTTGCTAATCCCGAATATAGTATCGGAGAAGCAATTGCAGTATTAACAGGCAACCCCATGGATCTTCATAGCTATGAGGATATTAAAGCCAATCCAACAGCTAAAGTGGCAGTTATGGTTGGAGCAATTGAAGTGGAGTACCTCGAAAGTGTAGGCGTTGCTGAAACACAAATTGTGAAGGTACCTGATCAGCCGTCAGCTATTTCCGCCTTACAATCTGGACGTGTTGATGCCATTACGATGACAGGGCCCTCATTACAGGCGATGCTCGAATCTGCAAAGGATGCGAATATTGAAAGAGTAATGGACTTCGAACAGCCCGTCATTGATGGCAAAAGCGTAAGAGGCTATGGTGCAGCAGTTTTCCGAAATGATGATAACGATTTTAGAGAAGCGTTTAACTCAGAATTGAAAAAACTTCAAGACTCAGGACAATTACTAGAAATTTTGCAAACATTCGGATTCACGGAGCAAGAGCTTCCAGGTGAGATTACGACGGAAGAGTTATTGAAATAATGGATTTACTATCACTCGATTTATTACCTCCTTTGTTGAAAGGCCTCAAAATAACGCTACTCTTAACGATCTATAGCATTGCTCTCGCACTATGTATCGCGTTTCTAACTGGACTCGCTAGATTATCTAATTTCACCATTATACGCGTCATGGCAATGGTTTACGTTGAGATATTTCGAGGAACATCGCTCCTAGTGCAGCTCTTCTGGATGTACTTTGCTTTACCAGTACTTCTAGACATTCACTTGTCAGCGATGAGTGCTGCTGTCATTGCATTAGGACTCAATTATGGGGCATATGGATCTGAAGTAGTTAGAAGTTCCATTCTCGCAGTTCCCAAAGGACAAATTGAAGCGTCAATTTCGCTGAATTTTACACCTTTGCAGCGCATGAGAAGGATAATTCTACCTCAAGCTTGGGTAATGATGTTACCAGGGTTTGGAAATCTCCAAATTGAATTATTAAAAGGTACTTCACTTGTATATTTGATTACATTAACGGATTTAACTTATCAAGGTATGATGCTCAGATCGTATGATATGTCTCAGACAACAGCGATATTTATCTGGCTTCTGTTCTTTTACTTTATAACGTCCTACCTGTTAACGCTACTTATTCGTTTGGCGGAACGCAGAGCCGTTGTAGGGAGGGGAATATAATGTGGGATTGGGAGTATACATGGTCAATTCTACCAAAGCTATTGGAAGTTATCCCCATTACATTAGCGATCACTATTGCTGGATTTATTATAGCTTGTGTACTAGGCTTACCGATTGCTTTAGCAAAGCGTTCCCACAGAAAATGGATCGCATTACCCGTTAGTGCAGTAGCTGAATTTATTCGTTGCACACCACTTATAATACAGTTATTCGTATTGGTTTTCGTACTGCCTCAGTCATTGGGAATAACATTGTCTCCAATTGTAGCAGGTATTGCTGGACTGGGTATTCACTACAGTACATATCTAGCAGAAGTATATAGATCCGGAATTGAATCCGTTCCGAAGGGACAATGGGAAGCAGCAAAAGCGCTTAATTTTAACCATAAGACTACATGGCTTAACATTGTATTCCCTCAATCGATTCCGCCAACTATTCCTGTAATGGGTAATTATCTGATCGTCATGTTCAAGGAAACACCAACGATGTCTGCGATCACGGTGGTAGAGTTACTCATGACAGCAAAAGAGCTCGGCTCGCAATCCTTCAAATATCTTGAAGCCCTTACGCTAGTAGGTGTTATATTTCTGGCACTAAGTTATTCCTCTTCCCTTCTAGTAAGAAGAGTGGAGCGTCGTATGAAACAAAAGGAAAGGAGTGGATTGGCTAAATGATTCAGAATATTCCGTCAACTATAGCGAAACCGATCGTTAGATATCGAAATATTACAAAATCATTCGGAGACCATACCGTCCTTAAAGAATTGGATTTAGATATTCTTCCAGGCGAGGTTATTGCTCTTATCGGTCCAAGTGGTTCTGGAAAAACGACAATAGCACGACTGTTAATGACGTTAGAAAAGCCTTCATCAGGTACGATTGAGGTCAATGGTGAAATGCTATGGCATGAGGAGAAGCGTGGAAAATTGGTTTGGGCAAATGAAAAGCACTTACATCGAGTGCGAAGCAGTATTGGAATGGTCTTTCAACATTTCAACTTGTTTCCACATATGACGATACTGCGCAATGTTATGGAAGGACTTATTCAAGTTCATAAGATCCCTAAAGTAAAGGCTGAGCATCAAGCATTGGAAATGTTGAGCCGTGTAGGTTTGCAAGATCATATTTTACATTATCCTGTACAGCTGTCGGGAGGTCAAAAGCAAAGAGTTGCCATAGCAAGAGCGCTTGTTATGCAGCCTCAAATTATGTTATTCGATGAGGTAACATCTGCACTAGATCCTGAGTTAGTAGAAGAAGTGCTAGAGGTTATTAAAGGAATAGCTGCGGAAGGAAACATGGCTATGATGCTTATTACTCATGAAATGGATTTTGCAAAGGATATCGCAGATCGTGTGCTTTTCACCGATGGAGGCATCATTGTTGAGCAAGGTACACCACAGCAAATATTTGAAGATCCGCAGAGTCCACGACTTCAAGCATTTTTGACTCGATTCCTGAAAGGACGCACAGACATCGTCGTGAATGATCAAGTTGCAGCGGGTGCCAAATGAAAGATATCTCTATCGTTACAGCTCTAGACATTCGTTCGCCTAACAGTTTAGATGGTGCAAAAGTATGGGAATTAGTTAGAAACAGCAGAAAACTAGATTTGAATTCATCGTATTTTTACGTAGCTATGAGTCATTGGTTCTCGGACAGCTGCAAAGTTGCATTTGATACTGAGAACAATCAGTTAATTGGCGCAGTAATTGGATTTCGATTACCCTCAGATAAAGAAACGCTCTTCATCTGGCAGATTGCCGTTGATGAGCAATATAGAGGACAGAGTATTGCAATGAGATTATTAGAGGAAGTCGCAGCTAGCTCAGAAATCCGTTATGTAGAAGCAACCATTGCTCCTAGCAATTTTTCTTCGCAACGATTATTCGACAAATGGTCATCATCACATAAGACAACTATGAAGGTATCGGACGGATTCGGGTTGAATTGCTTCCCTAATCAACAGCATGAACAAGAAAATCTCTATCGGATCGGACCGTTAGAATGGAACAAAACGATCAAAGGAGAATGAAAATATATGAATACAATAGATGAGTTAAAGGTTTTCAAGCAGTTGGAGTCAGATGTTAGAAGCTACAGTCGTTCTTTTCCCACTAAATTTCAGAAAGCTTCAGGTTATCGATTGTGGAATTCAGAAGGTAAGTCTTATATCGATTTCTTTGCAGGGGCAGGAGCATTGAATTACGGACACAATCATCCGACTATGAAGGCTAAACTCATTGAATATCTAGTGAACGATGGAATTACTCACAGTTTAGATATGGCTACAGAGGCCAAAGAGCATTTCTTGACAAAGTTCCATGACGTCATTCTCAAGCCAAGAAATATGGATTATAAGATTATGTTTCCTGGACCTACTGGAACGAATGCAGTCGAAAGCGCTTTGAAACTTGTCCGCAAGGCAACTGGTCGCCAAACCGTTATGAGCTTTACCAATGCATTTCACGGTATGACTTTAGGGTCACTTGCTGTTACAGGTAATAAATTCAAAAGAAGTGGTGCCGGTGTCCCTTTACACCATGCTATATCCATGCCATTTGACGGGTACATGGGTAAAGATGTCAATACATTAGAATTTATTGAAAACTTCTTGAAATACAGTGGTAGCGGGATATCTCTTCCTGCAGCTGTAATTGTTGAGACCCTTCAAGGTGAAGGGGGAATAAATGTCGCTAGCACAGCGTGGTTAAACGGATTAGGGAAGTTGTGTAAACGATATAACATGCTGCTTATTGTCGACGATGTACAAATGGGCTGTGGAAGAACTGGATCATTTTTCAGTTTTGAACGAAGTGACTTGAAACCAGATATTATATGTATGTCAAAATCAATTGGTGGATACGGACTACCAATGGCACTTACATTAATTAAGCCAGAGCTCGATCTATTGGGGCCAGGGGAGCATAATGGAACGTTCCGTGGCAATAATGCTGCTTTTATAACCGCTACAGAAGCACTCAATTATTGGGAAAATAATAGTTTTACTGAAGAAATCGAGAAAAAGTCTGTTATTGTACATCAAGCGCTTGAGGAGATCGTTCATCGATTTCCAGAATTAGAAGGGGAACGAAGAGGAATTGGCTTAATGCAAGGCATTGCGTTTCCACCTGGTATCGCCGAGCAAATATCGATGCTAGCTTTCGAGCAAGGACTAATTATGGAAACTTCGGGAACCGATAGTGAAGTTATTAAACTGATGCCGCCGCTTACAATTGACGAGCAGGGCTTGATGTTAGGACTTCAACTACTTAATCAATGTATCAACGAAATCGCAGCTAAGCAAAAAGCGCCAATAGCCCATGTATAGAAGGAGTGAATGTGCATGATAGTGAGATATTTGGAGGATCGAATCGGTACCCCAAATGATGTGGATACCCCAACTTGGAATAGTCGCAGATTATTGTTAAAAGAGGATGGTGTTGGTTTTTCCTTTCACGATACTCGAATTAAAGCAGGAACTGAGACGATGATCTGGTATAAGCACCATATTGAAGCTGTCTATTGTATTGAGGGAGTAGGGGAAATCGAATTGATTGACACGAAGGAAAGGTTCCCAATTCGAGAAGGTATGCTGTATGTGTTGAATGGTCATGAAAAGCACTTATTGCGAGGAACAACAGAAATGAGAATGATATGCATATTTAATCCCCCGTGTACAGGACAAGAGGTACATGATGAAGATGGTGTATATGCAGATTATTCCGAAATAAACTAATAAAAAGGAGTTTTGTTAATATGATTACAGATCAAAGATTAGATGATTACCCTACACGCAAGTATGCTGCCCCTAAGCTTTTAGACCGAAAGGATCCTGTCGTGCACAATATGGTGCTTCAGCAAAAGGAGATTGGTGTTGCAGAGCTTGCTTCTTATGAAGAAAATGGCTATCTATTCCTTGAGAATTTTTTTGGAGCTGATGAAGTTGAAAAAATCCAAGTGGAAATGAAGCAACTACTACTTGATAGTCACGGCTCAAAAGATTCCGAAGTTATTCTAGAACCAGAGAGCGAAGAAGTGAGATCCATATTCGCGGTACATGAGAATAATGATTGTTTCAGGGAGTTAGCGGCGTCTCCGCGATTATTAGCTATCATCGAACAAATTTTAGGTAGTGAGGTCTATATCCATCAATCAAGAATTAATTTCAAGCCAGGTTTCAAAGGCAAAGAATTTTATTGGCACTCGGATTTTGAAACTTGGCATGCTGAAGATGGAATGCCTCGAATGCGAGCATTAAGCTGTTCAATCGCACTTGAAGATAATACGCTATACAATGGAGCGTTAATGGTTATTCCAGGTTCTCATCGTGTATTTGTCAGTTGTACAGGTGAGACGCCAGATGATCATTATAAAGACTCTCTCAGACGGCAAGAATACGGGATTCCGGATGAAAAGAGTTTAACTAAGCTTGTTAATCAATCTAGTATACAAATGCCCGTGGGTAAAGCCGGATCCGTTCTACTATTTGATTGTAACCTGATGCATGGTTCCAGCGGTAACATTTCCCCGTATCCACGGAGTAATGCATTCTATGTCTATAATAGTGTCGAGAATAGACTCCAAGATCCATATTCTACAGCTACACCAAGACCTGGCTATATAGCAACTCGCTAAAATTTTATTTGAAGTTGCGCATAAGTCGTTCAATACAGTATAATTGAGTCAACTTAATAAATCACGATTTCGGAGGAGCCTGTCACCAAGGGTGTGCTATGCGTTTTTTAGCAAAGCAACTGTTGGTATGACAGGTTCTTTTTGTGTTTTTTTGATTTAAGTTAATTAATAATAATAGAAGGGAAGAGTTAGATGGAGTTTATATTGTATTTAGTATTGATTCTCTTTTTCACTAAGATTGCAGGAGATATATCCGTAAGACTGGGACAACCTTCTGTTCTAGGTAAGCTAATTGTAGGCATAATATTAGGTCCCGCGGTATTAGGTTGGGTTGAAAGTAATGATTTTATTCATTATGTATCAGAGATAGGCGTCATATTACTTATGTTCATTGCAGGACTTGAGACAGATTTGGAGCAGTTGCGTAAAAATTGGAAATCAGCTTTTTCAGTTGCATTAGCTGGAATTATACTTCCTTTTATCGGTGGGTATGGTGTAGCCGCAATGTT
>DXHF01000014.1 GCA_019113605.1 Candidatus Paenibacillus intestinavium | reverse complement strand
GCAATCTTTGCCGCAGTACGACTAGATGCAGCTGATCCTGTTCAAGCATGGCAGGAGCATAACGATACATTGCATGCTAAGGCGATTGCGCTTAACAACTATCATTTCCAAAAGCTACATTATCGTGCACCTGGGACTGATCTTACGATTGAGTTATCCGATAAGCATTTATGGGTATCCGCTGGTAGTGAGAATGAGCAGGGACATACATTTATGGCAAATATGCCAACCGAGGAAGTATTCACTGTTCCATTGAAAAATGGTACGAATGGCTATGTTTCTAGTACTAAACCACTTAGCTATGGTGGTAATGTGATCGATAAATTCAAGATTACATTTGAAAATGGGCGTATCGTGAACTATGAAGCAGAGCAAGGTGCAGAATTTTTAGCGAAGCTAGTTGAAATTGATGAGGGCTCTCATTATTTGGGAGAAGTTGCACTTGTTCCACACCGTTCACCTATTTCACAATCGGGTGTATTATTCTTTAATACATTATTTGATGAAAATGCTTCAAATCATCTAGCGATCGGAAGCGGTTATGCTTTCAATATCGATGGTGGAAAAACGATGACACAAGAAGAGCTTGCAGCTAATGGTGTTAACGCAAGTATTACACATAACGACTTTATGATTGGGTCTGGGGAAATGGATATTGACGGTATCAGGCAAGATGGAACGGTTATACCAGTGTTCCGCAAAGGCGAATGGGCCTTCTAGAGAGGTAGTTCAAAAAGCGGACTTTGATAACGATGAGGATGCATTGTAGATTAATCGGCATCGAATATGAAGTGAATTTGGGAAGTCCGGGACTCGTGTACCAATTACGTACACTGGAGCGTCCTCCTTCCTAAAATTAACTCCATCTTCTCGGTTCTGAAAGCCCACTTTTTGAACTTTCATTATAAGCCTCGTGCTGAACATTGTCCGCTTGTGTACTCATACCGTATACGTTGCTGGGTATTGTTACAATGTCTTTGTTAACTAACGATGATTAGGCTGACGAAGTTTAGTTGACATTGTATTGGAAGCCTCGTGCTGAACATTGTCCGCTTGTGTACTCATATCGTACACGTTGCTGGGTTTCGTTGCATTGTCTGTGATGACGATGATCGAATATGAATTGAATAGTAATATACAGGAAAACCATATGACATTTGTCATATGGTTTTCCTTACGTTTATGACTTATGGATATAATGTAAAGTGTATATAATAATATTATATAATGTACTAACTAGCGAAAAGGCTAGTAGCGATTTAAGGGAGATGTTGTTGTTTATGAATGATCCGAAGCAGCTTCAGTTGAAGAAAAGCATGTCACCATATGAGAAAACGAAGCTGTCCATAAGTGTAAGGCAGCTATGCAACACATTAATTCCCGTCATTGCATTATGGTACTTTACGTACTTGAGCTTAAGTGTATCCTACTGGCTTACATTGCCACTAAGTATAGCGACAGCAATGTTCGTTGTTCGAACATTTATTATTTTTCATGATTGCACCCATGGCTCTTTCTTCAAAAATAAGCGTGCTAATGATATTGTTGGGATCATCACAGGTGTTATTACTCATGTTCCTTATCAACAATGGAAAAATTCACATGCGATCCATCATGCAACTAGTAGTAATCTAGATAAACGTGGTGTGGGCGATCTGTGGATTATGACTGTATCAGAATATGAACAAGCAACGACATTACAAAAATTACATTATAGAATATATCGCAATCCGTTAGTTATGTTTGTATTAGGACCATTTGTCGTATTTTTATTCCAATATCGCTTTAACCGTAAAGGTGCACGTCGCAAAGAAAGAATGAACACGTATTTGATGAACGTCTTGATCGTGGGCATGTATGCACTTTTAACTTGGGCTGTTGGTTGGCAAGCGATGTTACTTGTACAAATTCCAGTATTCTACGTATCCGGTGCGTTAGGTATTTGGTTGTTCTATGTACAGCATCAATTCGAGGATTCTTATTTTGAGCATAATGATGAGTGGAGCTATGTGAAAGCAGCTGTAGAAGGTAGTTCTTACTACCGTCTGCCTAAGTTATTGCAATGGTTAACAGGTAATATTGGTTTCCACCATGTGCATCATCTTAGTCCAAAAGTTCCTAATTATTTCTTAGAAAAAGCGCATAATGAGACTCCGCCGTTACAGAAAGCAACAACAATTGGCATACGTGAAAGCTTATTATCATTAAAGGTTAGTTTATGGGATGAAGAAACGCAGCGTTTTATCGGTTTCCGCGAAGCCAAGAAAATAATGTTCAGTAATCATCGTCCGACTAAACAAGCAAGTTAACGATTGACCCTAACGATGAGTTTTTAACTCATTGTTAGGGTTTTCTTGTCGGTAGATATGTTAAACTTAAAACAATATTCTCTAGATAGGTAGGTATTACATGAATAAATGGTATCAGACGTTTAGTCGCGGAACAGGATTATCACCATATATTTGGCTAGTATTTTGTATTTTACCGTTCTACTCTATATTTGAAAAATCTTCTTCAGCAGGGATGATTTCTGGAACGGTACTTATTGTTGCATTTTTTATTTGCTATGTATTAGCATTTTTATCTAAAGGTTGGCCAATATATGTATGGACTAGTTTTCAAATTGTTATCTCCATGATTATGACGGTCAATTTCAGTTACGTTTACTTTTCAATTTTTCTAGCATTTTTTATTGGAAACATTAAAAGTAAAGCGGGTTTTTATACTCTCTACATCATACATTTGATTACAACATTTGTGACGGTTAACTATGGACTTGCAGTACAAAAAACGATATTTTTTACGCAATTTCCATTTATTCTTATATCGCTAGTTGTTGTAATTTTATTACCTTTCAATACTTACAATATGAAAAAGCAAGATCAATTGGAAGATGAATTGGAGCATGCGAATAAGCGGATATCGGAACTAGTTAAGCTAGAAGAGAGACAGCGTATTGCAAGGGATTTGCATGATACTGTCGGACAGAAGCTTTCTCTTATCGGATTAAAGAGTGATCTAGCTGGAAGGCTGCTGCATAAGGATATATCTAGAGCGGAGAATGAGATTCAAGATATTCAAACGACAGCAAGAATTGCTTTGAAGGAAGTGCGTGAACTCGTGACTAAGATGCGAGGGACTAGACTAGAAGATGAAGTGTACAATGTCAGTCAAATTCTAGCGGCAGCAGAGATTAAATATGAATTAAGTGGCGATCCTAAGCTTCATTCCACGGCATTACTTGCTGAGAATGTGCTTTGTATGTGCATGAAGGAAGCTGTCACTAATGTCGTTAAGCATAGTCAGGCAACCCATTGTCATATTACTATTGATATGACTGCTGATGAGGTTATTCTTACTGTACATGACGATGGTATAGGTATGACATTCGAGCAGTCTGTCAATCGTGGTAATGGATTAAGGGGGATGAAGGAGCGATTGGAATTTGTCAATGGTTCACTCGATATCGACACGATAGATCAAGTTGGTACAACATTGAAATTGTCAGTTCCACATGCTGTTCGTCAACCGATGAAGGAGTCGATAACATGATAAACATTGTAATTGCTGAAGATCAGCGAATGCTGCTTGGAGCTTTGGCTTCGTTAATTGATTTGGAGGACGATATGTCTGTTGTTGGCAAAGCAGCTAATGGTCAAGAGGCTTTGGAACATGTTCTAGCCTTGAAGCCTGATATATGTATTATGGATATTGAAATGCCAATTAAGAGTGGATTAGAAGCAGCAGAAGAATTAAAAGGAAGCAATACAAAGGTGATTATTCTTACGACGTTTGCAAGAGCAGGCTATTTTGAACGGGCAATTAAGGCTGGGGTATGTGGTTATTTATTAAAGGATAGTCCATCTGAAGAATTAGCTACTGCGATCCGTAGTGTGATGGACGGCAAGCGAATTTATGACGCTGAATTGATGGACGAAGCATATAGTGGTGCGGATAATCCACTAACGGAACGTGAGCAAGAAGTATTAGGGCTAGTTGCAGATGGTAAAAATACGAAAGAAATTGCGAGCGAGTTGTTTCTTTCAACAGGAACGGTCCGCAATTATATTTCAACTATTCTTGATAAGCTCGGTGTAAGTAATCGGATCGAAGCTATCACGAGATTCAAAGATAAAGGTTGGTTTAAGTAATAGAGGAAGTTCAAAAAGCGGATTTTGATAACGATGATTATGCTAATGCAGTATAGTCGACATCGCATCTGAAACGAACTTGGAAAGTATAGCATAAGCTTCCGAGGGATGTTTCTTGCAGAAACATTGTAGGATCGCGTGTACGTAATCATGTACACTTGCGCTTCCGCCTTTCTCAAGTATCGTTTCACCTGCTCGACTTGCGAAAGCCCATTTTTTGAACCCTGATTGGAATGGGAAATTCAAAGATAACCAAGCAATGCAGACAACATATTCAATCTCAAATATGGTTTGAAAGTCTTTAACTCCACGATTCGTGAGGAGTTAAAGACTTTTTTTATTTCACTACTAACTTAGCGGAGAGAACTAATCACTAGTGGAAAAGCGAAGCGGTCGTTTTTGTCCTCGGATTTATACCGCTACTCCCATTACAATAAATCCGAGGACAACGGCGATTGGAACAGTGATTAGATCTCGTAGCGGTCACCGATTGGAACAGTGATTAGTTCTTGTAGCGGTCACCGATTGGCCCTCATAGCCCATCTTAGCACGAACTATTACAGAAACTGTTGACAATACAAAAATGATGTTATATAGTTAGTTACACAAGCAACTAACCAATTAACTAAGAGAATAACTTGAATCTAAATGTTTCATAAAAATAACTTTGAAAAATGTTGTGGAAAGGAGCCTTATGTGAATAACTATTTGGATGGAGAAAAGCCGATATTTCAACAAATTAAGGAGCAAATTGAGCATGCGATACTCGATGGACATATGGGACCAGAGGAACGAATACCATCCATTAATGAATTTGCGAAAGAGTATCAGATTAACCCAGCAACAGCAAATAAAGGGGTTAATGAGCTAGTAGATCGCGGAATCATTTACAAAAAGAGAGGTGTAGGAATGTTCGTAAGTTCAAATGCAGTGGAGCTTCTTATTGAAGAGCGAAAAGAAAATTTTGAGGTAAGCTATATTCAACCCTTAATAAATGAAGCTGAGCGACTTGGAATTACTATAGATCAATTGATGACAATGATTGGGAGGAAACTTTAATGCATATTGAGGTTAATAAACTTACAAAGCAGTATCGAAATCATAATGTATTAGATGAATTAAACTTTGAGATAAAGGGCCCAGCAATCGTTGGACTTCTTGGACATAATGGTGCAGGTAAGACGAGTTTTCTTAATATATTTTCAGGATTAGTAGCACCAAGTGAAGGAAGCATTAGCATTAATGGTCAGTCCGTGTTTGACAATGGCGAGCTGATGAAAAGTATTTGCATTATTGGAGAAACAGGGAACTTTCCAGCACATGTAACGGTAGCTCAAGTGATGAAGTTGAATCAATATTTTTATCCAAATTGGAATAATGAACTTGCAGAAGAATTGCTTGTGCAGTTCTCATTGAATAAGAAAATGAAAGTAAAAACGATGTCTAAAGGAATGGTTTCAGCACTTGGAATAATTACAGGCATAGCAAGTGAAGCACCGATAACTATTTTTGATGAGCCGTATATTGGGATGGATGCTGCAGGCCGACATTTATTTTATGATTTGTTAATTGAGCAGTTTTCAATTACTCCCCGCTTAATTATTTTATCGACACATTTAATAGATGAAGCAAGTGAACTATTCGAGGACGTCTATATTATGCATGAAGGTAAGCTTATACTGCAGCAGTCTTACGAGGAGCTTCAATCTAGTGTGTTCAAGGTTAAAGGCACATTGGAAGACGTAGAGCGATATATTGTTGGGCAACAAGTGATACATCGTAGTCAATTTATGAAAGAACACATCGCTGTAATTATGAGTGATGGTAATGAACCACTACATACAGGGTTAAAGCGCGAAGCAGTTAAGTTGCAAGAGCTGTTAATTCTATTAAGCAAAAACCAACGGAAGGAGCGAGTTCAATGAATCAGTGGAAAGGTAGTCTCTATTTATCATTGTTAAGTTACAAAAGAGAATTTCTAATATTTTGGTTAATTAATTCATCATTTCTGTTGAATATTGCTATATGCTATATGTTTCCTGAAATTACGTTAATTACAGTCGGTATATTTAGCACTTTTATATTCACTTTTATATTATCCTCTAAGCTATTAAATAAGACTCTATCAATTTCACTACGATATGGGTTAAATCGCAAACGATTTCTAGGATCAACAGCAATATTTATTATTATTTGGTCATTTTCTCATGCAATTATGATGTGTATAATGAATTCTTTATTACTTTGGGGCGCTGATATTTTTGGATTGAGTAATATGATAGTCCCGCAAATATCAATGTTATTCGGTGATAATGTATCACTATTCATTAATTTACTTATTGATGCTTGCGTTATTAGCCTAATCTCGGTGAGCGGCATATTCGTCAATTTACTGTTCTATCGCTTTGGATTAGTTGGTGGCTATGGGTTTGTTGGTTTATTAGCAATTATTCTCTTTATTGGTGTACCGTTCAAATGGTATATTCCGCTTACGGAAGCTGTGCAGGGGATGGATTTGGCACAATTTACAGGTTTATTATTACTATTAGCTATCATTATATATGGCGTGATCTGTATGTTTGCTAATAAGATATCAACCATTTCTGCCAATGTATAAGTACGTCAAACTATGATTCAATCATTAATAAAAATCCCTACATTTCTACCTGCTTAAAGTAGAAATGTAGGGATTTCTCTGTACTGAGCATAGAATAATAATATTGTCTGCCTCGAACTAGTGCTTTGGCTGGGCAGCAGCCTCGCTATACTCAGTAGTGGTGATTTCTGAACCTTGATCCACGATTTGAGAAACGTCAGAAATAATCGGCGTATCAACTTGCTCAACCTTCGGTTTAACGGGCTTTACTGCTTCGATCTCAAAGTAATGCTTAATTTCAGCTATTTTTCGTGGGTCTTCACTTTCTATACGTTCACGAATGAACTTTGCGACATAGTTATCCCAAGTTGGCTCTAGCTTTTGCATACGCAACAAGCGAATTGAATTTTTAATGCCACGACGTTCTTTGGCATTTGTATACGTATCGACAAAGAACTGCTTACGATCAAAGTCTAATCCGTCATAAATAGCTTTGAATATATGTGAGGTCATAATCGCATCGTCTAGAGCACGATGTGCTTGACCTGAGCCTTCAATAGCTAGCTGCTCGAGAGCACCTTCTACACTTACATCGTTAGTTAGTCCTTTAAGTCTCGTATATCCCTTCAATAAATCGAAATACGGTGTAGTCATCCAATACTGATCGTCAAGCTTATGCATGCGAGTATCAAGAATAATTCGTTTCATATCCTCACCGCCCCAAGTAATGAACATTACTTCAGTGGAAGAAGATAGCCATGTAAGAAACTGACCGATGACATGTGGGAATCTGCTAGCAGTATCGATAGCTTCTTGAGGGATTCCTGTTTTTTTCTGAATGAAATTATTGAGCTTGGCGAAATAGATAGGTTTAATAAATTCAGAAAAACTATCGATAACTTCTAGTTGCTCATTTAAGCGAACTGCACCGATCTCAATAACTTCCATAGGTAGTTCACTGGCGAATTTACGCCCATTAAATTCAATATCAAGTACTATATAATCCAAATTGATTCCTCCGTTATATGATTGCAACTCTATTCTAACAGAAAGTTGGGGCAATGGGTTATCATTCACATTGCGAACATAATGGTTTATACTAATAAAGTTGCGATTTAGGCGTAGTAGAGCAAGTTTCCGAGGATACTTTTTGTTTGCGCAGAAGTATATCGGGATGCACAAAAAGTTTAGGAGGCTTCAGAAAAATATGTCAGATTGGTTTGAATGGTTAAAGTATGTTTTTTTAGGTGTGATTCAAGGGTTCACAGAACCGATTCCGATTTCATCGAGTGGACATCTAATGATAGCACAGAAGCTTATGGGAATGGAGCAGCATGGATTATCTTTTGAGATTATGACTAATACCGCATCACTTATTGCTATTATATTCATTTTTCGTGAAGTGTTAGCTAGATTAATGAAAAATGGGTTTGGCTACATCAAATCCAAGGATGCTGCTTATAAGTCAGATTTTAACTTTATTTTGTACATTATAATTGGTTCGATTCCAGCAGGAGTAATCGGTGTACTATTTAAAGATAAAATTGAAGAAGTGTTCTCTTCCTCTTTATATACTGTCGGCATTGCTTTATTAGTAACAGGTGCCGCGTTATGGATAATACGTAATCTTCGCGGAGTTAAACGTGACGGTGATTTGTCAGCGAAAGATGCACTGCTTGTTGGTCTTGCTCAAGCGGTAGCTTTAATACCTGGCATTAGCCGCTCTGGATCGACGGTTATTGCTTCCATTGCAGTTGGGATGAAGCAGGATACTGCACTTCGATTCTCATTTATGCTATATATTCCGGTCAGTGTAGGTGGGTTGATACTAGGTATTTCAGATATAGTGTCAGATCCAGAACTACAAGCGCTGTGGTTCCCTTATTTATTAGCATTTATTACGACATTGTTCGTAACTTATTTCTCAATGAAATGGTTTATGGGAATTATGGAAAAAGGCAATTTGCGATACTTCTCTTATTACTGTTTCATCGTTGGTACATTAATTCTTATTTTCATGTAACTTCATTCAAGGTGGCTTAACTATGAATAGTATAACAGAAGCTCAATCACTTACGAAGTCGAAAAGATTGGGTATTGCAACAATATTAGGCTCTCTTTCAGCGCTTGGACCGCTATCTATTGATATGTATTTACCTGCATTTCCGCAAATTGCTGAAGAATTCAATACATCAGCTTCATTAACGCAATTAAGCTTAACAGCTTGCCTTATCGGATTAGCTGTTGGACAGCTTGTTATTGGACCAATAAGTGATGTAAAAGGCAGACGCAAACCATTACTAATCGGAATGCTGCTTTATGCCATTGTCTCTATTGTTTGCATGTTTTCAAGTTCTGTTTGGGGGTTTATTGGACTAAGATTTGTACAAGGATTGGCTGGAGCAGCGGGTCTAGTCATATCACGTGCTAGTGTTCGTGATCTATACTCTGGTCCTGAATTGATTCGATTTATGGCGACGTTAATGATTATTAATGGTGCCGCACCGATCTTAGCGCCAATTATTGGCGGAGAGGTTCTTAATTATACGTCTTGGAAAGGTGTATTTGGTTTATTATCTGTCTTCGGAATTATTATGTTAATCGGGATCTATTATTCATTAGGTGAGACACTGCCAGCTCATCGTCGTTCACGCGGCGGTCTCAAAAACATATTACGAACATTTGGCTCATTGCTAAAGGATAAGAGTTTTATCGGCTATGTACTGATGCAAGGGTTCGTTATGGGATCGATGTTTGCCTATATTTCCGGTTCTTCTTTTGTGTTGCAAGGCATATATGGGATGTCTGTACGTGAATATAGTTTGACGTTCGGAATTAATGGTCTAGGTATCGTGCTTGCAGGTCAATGTGCAGGCAGACTAGCACATAAATTCTCACCGAGAAGTATGCTAGTAACCGGATTAAGTATGAGTGGTACAGGCGCTATTCTATTACTAATTGCTGTGTTTGCTGATCTAACGCTTCCATTTGTTGTGACAGGGTTGTTCTTGGTCGTTTCTAGTGTTGGGCTCATTAATACAACTTCAGCATCGTTGGCGCTGGAGAAGCAAGGAGAGCGTGCGGGAAGCGCTTCTGCTGTGCTTGGCACAACTTCATTTTTATTCGGGGGTATTGTTGCACCAATCGTTGGACTTGGTGGTGAAGGAACCGCAGTACCTATGGTTGTAACGATAGCACTTATGATTTCTTGTGCGTGGATATTTTACAGATTTTCGAGAAAATATGGCTAGCTTTCATGCTTATAAAGGATCAATACAATAAGTTATAGGCATTGCTGAACACTATGAAAACGTTTATACTTTTCATAGATTACGCTTCCGATGTACTTTTCATTCACGTGAAGTATATCGAGAACATAATGAAAAGTTTGGTCAATGCTTCCGATGTACTTTTCATTCACAGGAAGTATATCGAGAACATAATGAAAAGTTTGGTTAATGCTTCCGATGTACTTTTCATTCGCGTGAAGTATATCGAGAACATAATGAAAAGTTTAAGGAGACGCTTACAGATGAAAAAGCTTAAGGTGTTGCAGCAATTAACTGAAGCAGGGGTTGTGGCGGTATTACGTGCTGACTCCGCAGAAGAAGTAGTTGAAATGTCGCGCTATGCTATTGAAGGCGGTATTAAAGCGATCGAAATTACGATGACCGTACCACATGCTACAAGAGCGCTTGAACAACTAAGTGCGGAATACTCATGTGATGTTGATGTGAATAGTCCTAATTTTGCTATAATCGGTGTAGGTACAGTGCTGGATCCTGAAACAGCTCGTGCTGCTATTTTGGCAGGGGCACAATATGTCGTTTCACCTGCACTTAATCCAGACACAGTAAAGCTATGTAATCGTTATGCAATTCCTTGTTTGCCAGGAACAATGACTATTCAAGAAATTCAATCAGCGCTTGAGTTAGGTGTAGATATTGTGAAGCTTTTCCCTGGTAATTTGTACAATCCTAGTGTTATTTCAGCGATCAAAGGTCCGCTTCCGCAAGCGAACATTATGCCAACAGGTGGCGTATCGCTATCCAATATGAAAGAATGGATTAGTGCAGGTGCCGTTGCTGTAGGTATCGGTTCTGATCTTACGAAGGAAGCTGTGAAGACAGGTGACTTCAATCTAATTAAGTTAAAAGCGGAAGCGTATATGGCTGCATACCGTGATGCTAAATTAGGAAGTTAACGAAAAGTTGAAGTTTATGCTTTCGAAGTACTTTTTATTAACAAGAGGTTACTCAAGAAGAGAATAAAAAGTTGAAGCTTATGCTTTCGAAGTACTTTTCGTTTACGGGAAGTATATGAGGAAGTTAACGAAAAGTTGGAGGAGTTGTCATTGTGATGGAATACCGTATTGAGAAGGA
Source organism: Candidatus Paenibacillus intestinavium (assembly GCA_019113605.1). Classification (GTDB taxonomy): domain Bacteria; phylum Bacillota; class Bacilli; order Paenibacillales; family Paenibacillaceae; genus Pristimantibacillus; species Pristimantibacillus intestinavium. Next base: position 1,295 of record DXHF01000014.1, on the reverse strand, counting down.
TACAATGGGTGAGATTAAAGTACCTGCTAATAAGATATGGGGTGCTCAAACACAAAGAAGCTTACAGAACTTCAAAATTAGTGGTGAGAAGATGCCGCTTGAGGTTGTCTATGCGATGGCAATTGTTAAAAAAGCTTCTGCGTTAGCGAATGAACGTCTAGGTGTATTAGATGCAAACAAAGCTGCTGTTATTGGTGAAGCAGTTGATGAAATATTGGCTGGTCAATGGGATGATCAATTTCCACTTGTCGTATGGCAAACAGGTAGCGGTACACAAACGAATATGAATGTTAACGAAGTTATCGCATTCCGTGCTAACCAAATTCTTGCCCAGCGTGGAAGTGAACTTCGTATTCACCCTAATGATGATGTTAACCGTTCACAAAGCTCCAACGATACATTCCCAGCAGCTATGCATATTGCTGGAGTTGTTGCTGTTGAAGACCGTCTATTGCCTGCGATTGATGTGCTGCATGCAACGTTTGTTGAGAAGATGAACAAATTCGCTAATTTAGTGAAAATTGGTCGTACTCATTTACAAGATGCAACGCCAATTACATTAGGTCAAGAAATTAGTGGTTGGGCAGCGATGCTTGAGAAATCTCGTGGCATGATTGAATATAGCGTGAACAGTATGCGTGAGCTTGCGCTTGGTGGAACAGCAGTTGGGACAGGCTTGAATGCTCATCCAGATTATGCGGTTACTGTCGCGGAAGAAGTGACAAAGCTAACTGGCAAACAATTCATTACAGCTGCTAATAAGTTTCATTCGTTAACAAGCCATGATGAAATCGTCTTTACACATGGCGCGATGAAAGCACTGGCTGCTGATTTAATGAAAATCGCTAATGATGTTAGATGGTTGGCAAGTGGCCCTCGCAGCGGAATTGGCGAGATTACTATTCCTGAAAATGAACCCGGTAGCTCTATTATGCCAGGTAAAGTTAACCCAACTCAAAGTGAAGCAATGACGATGGCAGTATGTCAAATTATCGGTAATGATACGACAATTGGTATGGCAGCAAGTCAAGGTAATTTTGAGCTTAATGTGTTTAAGCCGGTAATCTTCTATAATTTCCAACAATCATTAGCTTTGCTTGCAGACACGATGATTTCATTCAATAATAATTGTGCAGTTGGAATTGAGCCTAACGAAGCAGTCATTACACGTAATCTTGAGCAATCATTGATGCTAGTTACTGCACTTAACCCACATATCGGTTATGAAAATGCTGCGAAAATTGCAAAAAATGCACATAATAAAGGGATTACTTTGAAGGAATCTGCCATAGAAA
>DXHF01000235.1 GCA_019113605.1 Candidatus Paenibacillus intestinavium | reverse complement strand
CTTCGTTTTTTGGGATACGCTTATCAACAACATAATTGCTAGTAAAATCGCTCTGCGCACCTAGCTGACCTGGTTTTAACAAAGAAATAAGGTTAAATAGCTCATCAAGATTATTTTGAATTGGAGTTGCCGTAAGCAATAGACAATATTTTTTACTTAATTGAGTAGCAAATTGATAGTTGGTCGTTTTTTTGTTTTTTAATTTATGGGCTTCATCAATAATAATTAGATCATAATCAGTGGCAAGCACCGCTTCGCGATGTGGATCACGCTTCGCAGTATCGATAGATGCTACGACAATATCATAGCCCCATGTATGTGCTTTTTTCTGCGCGACAGCAGAGATGCCGAATTTCTGATTCAGTTCTCGAACCCATTGTAAAACTAAGGAGGCAGGAACAAGAATTAAGGCACGTTTAACTAGCCCACGCACAATATATTCCTTCAATATAAGACCAGCTTCAATCGTCTTTCCTAATCCGACTTCATCAGCTAGAATCGCTCTTCCGCCCATTTCATGTAACACTCGCTGTGCAGTATCCAGTTGATGTGGCATTGGTTCTAGTGCGGGAAGTGAACGTAAACACTGTAGCTCTTCAAAACTATCGATAACAGTTGCTTGCTTGGCTTCTATCGCTAATTGATACATTGCCCATTGATCCCATGGTCCATTATGCTCGATGCGCTGCTGCAGCTGTTGAAACCATTGTCGCTCGAACGTTGTTTGAACGGCAGGATGAATAAGCTTGTGTACGAAATCTTCTGGTTGTATGGGGTGATTGTTCATAGTTACTCCTTTAATACGAGATAGATAGTTCAAAAAATGAACTTTGATAACGATGGGTATGCTAACGTAGCTTGGTCGACGTCGAAAATGTCACCCATCGAAAGCCTGCTTACTGAACTTATAGTTCTAATATTCCCCAAATGGTAGCTACATAATCTCTCGGCGAGAGGTTGCTTACAAGCGGCTAAAGGAGTGTCAATTTTCTCGAACCGCTCAGATAAAATTAATGTAATAAAAACTTCATAATTTAATCAATAAAACTATATATAGTATGATATAATTATTTTTGTTACTACATATGGTTAAATTGAAGAGGAGCGACTAATATGAGTGGTTTAACAGGATTAAGTGAAAAAATATTTTTAGATAGATATGCTCGCAAAAATGCAGAAGCGTCAAAGGTAGAAGTTGGTGATACGGTTCTAGTGTTGCTGAAGGATGATCTTGCATTTCCTGTCAAGGAGGCAGGGGAAGTGTTGTCACGTCAAGGGGAGCAAGTTGAAGTGAAAATGCGTAGTGGTGAAATCGTACAATCAACGGTCAGTAAACTGACACATACGTTAGAGAAAACTCCAGAAGAAATGTGGTCTAGACTTGCCGAGGCGATGTCATCTGTTGAAGATGCGGATAAACAAGCACTTTGGCAGGAGAGATTTCAATATATATTAGATGATTGGAAGCTAGTACCTGGTGGACGGATTGCCGCTGGGGCAGGTGCAAGTGATGAATTAACATTATTCAATTGCTATGTTATTCCATCTCCAGAGGATAGTCGTGGTGGAATTATGGCGACGCTGGCGGAAATGACGGAAATTATGGCACGCGGCGGCGGCGTAGGTATTAATTTATCGTCATTACGTCCGAAAAGAGCGGTTGTTGTAGGCGTCAATGGTTCATCAAGCGGAGCAGTATCATGGGGCGGATTGTTCAGCTATACAACGGGCTTAATCGAGCAAGGTGGAAGTCGCCGCGGTGCATTAATGCTAATGATCAATGACTGGCATCCGGACGTATTAGAATTTATTACGGTAAAGCAGTCTGCGGGCAAGATTACGAATGCCAATCTCTCTGTATGCGTGAGCGATGGTTTTATGGAGGCTGTTAAGCTAGATAGCGACTGGGAGCTTGTATTCCCTGACACGACAGAAGATGGATATGATGAGCTATGGACTGGCGATCTAGCTGCTTGGAAAGCACTAGGGAAGAAAGTAATCGTTCATAAGACGGTTAAAGCACGTGAAATCTGGACGGCCATTATTGAATCAGCATGGAAATCAGCAGAGCCAGGCGTTGTATTTTTGGAACGCTACAATAATATGTCTAACAGCTGGTACTTTAATCCGATTATAGCGACTAATCCTTGTGGTGAACAAGGCCTACCTGCATGGGGGGTATGTAACTTATCTGCTATTAATTTATCCAAGTTCTATGATGAAGAAAGTGATGATGTTGCGTGGGATGAGCTTGCGAAAGTGACCAATTGGTCGGTGCGCTTCCTTGACAATGTAATCGACAAAACGCCGTATCACTTCCCAGAGAATGAACTTAATCAGAAGAAAGAACGTCGTATCGGGCTCGGAACGATGGGGCTTGCGGAATTGATGATTAAGCTGAAGGTTCGTTATGGATCACCAGAATCTTTAGTTTTCCTTGATAAATTATACGGTTTTATGGCGAGAGAAGCTTATCTTGCTTCTGCTGAAATAGCAGGTGAGAAAGGGAGCTTTACTGCATTTGATAGCGAATTGTATTTGCAAAGTGGATTTATGAAAGAGATTGTTGCTGAATTCCCTGAATTGAAGGCAGCAATTGAAGCGACGGGGATGCGTAACGTAACGGTTATTACGCAGGCACCTACAGGTAGTACTGGAACAATGGTAGGAACTTCTACTGGAATAGAGCCTTATTTTGCATTCGAATATTATCGTCAAAGTCGTCTCGGATTCGACGTACAGTATGTTCCAATCGCCCAGCAATGGCTTGATACTCATCCGAATGAACAATTGCCTGACTACTTCGTTACGTCAATGACGCTAACAGCGGAGGATCATATTCGAGTACAGGCAGCCATTCAGCGCTGGGTAGATAGTTCAATCTCTAAGACGGCGAACTGCCCGAGTGATTTCACTGTGGAAGAAACGGAGAAATTGTATGAATTAGCTTACGAGTTAGGCTGTAAAGGAGTAACGATATACCGTGATGGTAGCCGTGATGTACAAGTGCTATCTACGGCACCAAGTAAAGATGAAGAGAAGAAGGAAACGATTGTTAATATAGAGCCGAAGAAGGAAGCTGTAGCAGTTATAGATATCGAGCAACAAGAAAGTAATGTTTCTACTGCTTCAGTAACGTCGCTTTCTGCTGGGCCAATCGATGCAAGTGGAAAAGTAGTAGAATCCATTAACGAGGATCGTCAATATAAACGCCGCCCGCAAGTGCTGAAAGGGGCAACCTATCGCATGAATACGCCGCTCGGTATGGCGTATATTACGATTAATGATCTTGGCGATGTTCCGTCAGAGATTTTCTTAATTGTTGGTAAAGCTGGATCAGATGTATTTGCGATGGCTGAGGCGCTTGGTCGAGTTTGTTCATTGTTCTTGCGTTATGGTGATCATGGTAATAAAGTTGCGCTACTTATTAAGCATTTGAAAGGAATCGGCGGAACTGGTGCAATTGGCTTCGGGAACAATCGCGTTGAGTCGATTGCTGATGCTGTAGCGAAGGCATTAGAAATGCATTTGCAAGCGAAGATTGAAGAGCCGGAGTACGAACAAATGGAGCTTGCAGGAGAGTTTCTAACTGAGGATCTCGTGCCGCATGCTGCAACAACTACTGGACATCAGCATGGTGCCCATGACGGTATCGATCTTTGTCCGTCTTGTGGGTCGGCTTCGCTGATCAATATTGAGGGATGTAAGCAGTGTAATTCTTGTGGTTACAGTAGATGTAATTGAGGTTTGTCAGAATCTCTAAGGAAAGTAATATTGTGATGGATCATGAAAGCTGCCAAAACGTCCACAACTGATGCCAAAAGTGTCTCATGAAAACTGCTAAAATAGCAAAGTTTGGCTCTAGAAACAAGCGATCTTTGAGAGGTAGGCTAAAGCTTATCTCGATTGATCGCTTGTTTTGTTATACTTGATGCTGACGAAAAACGAACCTTAGTTATCCTAGTTGTCAAAATAACGAAAGTGTTAGAAAAATAAAGAAATAGACTGACAAAGTTTCATTAAGCTAACTAGCAGGACAGTTGAAAAGGTAAATTCCGTGTCAGAGATAACACATTGACAAATCATCTACTACGTGTTACTTTATAGCGGTAGTAAGTATCACTGGATACCGGTCATACAGAATAGCAAGGAGTGATTGTGCTGGAAAACCTAACGGAAATGCTCAAAGGCGTGCTCGAGGGTTGTGTCCTTGAAATTATAAGTCGCGAAGAAACCTACGGCTACGAAATCACGCGGCGGCTGAACGCCCTCGGCTTCACGGATGTTGTGGAGGGAACGGTGTACACCATCCTGATCCGGCTTGAAAAAAACAAGTTGGTGGAGATCACCAAGAAGCCCTCCGACATGGGACCGCCGCGAAAGTTTTTCGCGATCAACGACGCGGGGCGCGAGGAGCTACGGAAGTTCTGGGGGAAATGGGAGTTCGTATCATCAAAAATGAACGAATTAAAGGAGAGAAGAGAATGAATTTTTGGGAAAAAGTCACCGGCAGCGACATGACTAAGGAAATGAAAAATTTTGAATCGCGAGCCAAAAATCTGCCAGCTGATTATCAAGCTGCATGGGAAAAAATTAATTTCAATATTTGGCAGTACTCAGATTTTACCGGTCGCAACCTTATGCCAATTCTTGACGGCGTGCTTGGCCTGCTCGAAGAAACAGCGGCGGACGGCCAGAGTGTCCAAGAGGTTTTGGGTGACGATATCAAAGGCTTCTGTTCAGCGCTGGCCGGCGAGGAAGGGGTAAAGTCTTATCGCGACAAGTGGCGCGAGCAACTCAACAATAATATCGCTAAAAAACTAGGTAAATAGGAGGATAAAATGAGAATACAAGATATCATCCAAGGCAAAAAAGAATGGCGAGCGCATATGGCGCGTGTCAAGGCGCTCCCGCGAGATTATCAGATGGTTAATAAAGAAATTCAAAAATATTTCTTTAAGGTCGGCCCTGTTGAGCTAACCGAAGGGACAGGATTACTTTCGGGCATTATCGATCTTTTTGAAGAAGGAGCGGCCTTGGGGAAAGGCGTGCTCGAAGTGACGGGTAGTGACGTAGCGGCTTTCTGCGATGATCTAATCAAAGATTCCAAAACTTACGCTGACCTCTATCAAGAATCTGTTAACCAAGAAGTTAACAAGGTCATGAAGAAGGTTACGGATAAATCAAAGAAAGGGGAGGATCGAGATGGAATAAGCAATTGAAGTAGGAATCAAATCGTGGATGCAGTTAAACGAACGGAGAACGTTAGCTCAATGACAACAGCGACAGTCTATAACTTTATTTTTCAAAGTTTTAGTCTGCCGCTGTTTTTTGTTAAAGTAGAAGGAGAAAAACATTTATCTAACGCATTTGATTAACTATCATATACTGAAATAAGTCGATTTAATAGTCAGTAGGTGAAAAAGAGTGAGTAGTTCTAAACGTAAAAACGAACGACATAGCCAGAAGTTTAAACAGAAGAAAAAGAAAGAAAATAGAACTACACATTTACGTATCTCTGATAACTTAAATCGATCAACAGAATCAAATCATTCAAACACTATTGCAATTATAGGCGGTTGGATTGAGGCAATCGGTAATATTGTGGCAGCAATTGGTGATACACCATTTAAAAACATGCCCGAAACGATTAAAACGGATTTACGCATAGTCGGAAATGTTCTACAAGCTGTAGGAAGCGCCTTAACTTCTGATAATGAGCCGATATTTATTGATATAGTAGGAGATATTCTACAGTCTGCGGGTAATGTAACGGTTATAATAGGGATATTGGACGAAAATGAACAATCAAGTCAACGTTTAGAAACAATAGGTAATGAGCTGCAATTATTAGGCGCAGGCGTATCTATAAACACACAAGAAAATCTAACCTTTAGCCAAACATTAGACAATGTTGGGAATGCAATTCAAGTAATTGGTAATGCACTCCAGGTCTATGCAAATCCTTATACAGAAGAAGGAATACGTGTCAACGCTATTGGTAGTTGGACTCAAGCGGTAGGTACAGTTATTTCGGCACTTGCTGCAGATTACAATGATTAAGATGCTTTCGAATCCGTGTTGCCAAGCAAACGGGCAAGCTGCTTAGGTCATCGGGACAACTTGTAGGCACTGAAAAACCCCTTGTTAGCCATCACTAACAAGGGGTTACTTATGTACGCCACGCAACTATTCGATCGACACAGGTTTTAAAGGTTTCTCTGCGGGACCTTCCATAACCTCGCCCGTAATCGAGAATCTGGAGCCGTGGCAAGGGCAATCCCATGTGCGTTCACCATCGTTCCACTCCACCTCGCAGCCCATATGAGTACAGGTCGTATCGACGATGTACAGTTTACCTTCCTTGTCTCTGTAAGCGCCAGCTCTTTTGCCGTGAACCGTGACGGCCGCTCCTTCATCCGGTGCCAAATCTTCGGGATTCCGTCTGACCATCTCAAGCTTGCCACCGATCAGATGTTTTGCTACATCGAGGTTGTCGACGACCAAATTTTTGACTACCTTTAACGATAACGAACGAGAAGGTGCGAACAACTCCTCATATTCATTGCTTTTTTCTTGAATGAGATCGCTGATGAGCGTTGCTGCTGCCGTACTGCTTGTCATTCCCCACTTTTTGAAGCCTGTCGCGATATAGATATTGGGGGATGAGGCGGTAATACGTCCGATATAAGGGAGCTTGTCCCCAGTGACCAAATCTTGTGCTGACCATCGATACTTGATGTCCGTCGCATTGAAATATTGCGAGGCATATCCTTGCAACGCTTCGTAATGATTAATTGTACAAATGCCTTGTCCGGTTTTGTGATTTTGCCCGCCGATGATTAGCAGTGGCGTTCCGTCCGAGGACGCTGCGCTACGTATAGAACGGCTTGGCTCTTCTGCGCTAATATACATACCGCCTGGATACGTCATATCTGTCTTGATGCCAAGCACGTAAGAGCGCTCCGCGTGCATGCGAGCGAAGAATAAGCCAAGACCATCATAGAATGGAAAATGCGAGCAGATGACGACGTGCTTACATGTAACGGAATAGCCGTCAGCGGTTACAACTTTCGGATGCGGACCCTCTTGAATATCGACTGCTGTCGATTGCTCGTACAGTTGGCAGCCGGATTCACCGATCACCTTAACTAGAGCCGTCATATACTGAAGCGGGTGGAACTGGGCTTGTCCGTTCATTCTGACCGCGGCTTTCGCCGGAACGTCAAGCGGAATCTGGTCGAGGTAAGCACCGGTAATGCCTAATGTCTCGTAAGCAGATATTTCGTTCTGAAGCTTCTGCACATATTCATCCGAATTTGTAAATACGTATGCGTCTTGTGCCTGCAATCCGCAGTCGATAGCGTGCTTTTCTATTAGCGACTCCATTAACTTGCGAGCGTCTTGATTCGCTTTGTAGTAAAGCGCCGCTTTTTCTTTGCCGTCCTGCTTAATCAATTCATCGTAGATCAGATGGTGCTGGGCGGTTAATTTGGCAGTTGTGTGGCCCGTCGTTCCGTGTAGTAGCTTGCCGGCTTCGAGCAATACGACTTTAAATCCTGCCTGCGTTAGCATATAAGCTGTTGTAATGCCGGAGATGCCGCCGCCTACAACAACGACATCCGCTTCAATATTATGCTGCAGCTTGGAAAAGGACGGTAATACTTCGAGCGCTTGAATCCAAAGTGACTCTGGGTATGTCGGTAATGGGGGAATGTGCTTCATAGATAGTTCTCCTTATAAATAGTATTCTCTACATTCCTTCCCTAATTGACAGATTCTATTCGGATAGCATGCATGGCGATCGGTCATCTGGTTAGTAACTATGGTGGAATAATCTAAAGAGGAACAGGATTAGACACTCCTATCCAAAGCAACTTTTTCTGAAAATACGACAATACTTTATGAAAGCTTTATGAGAACAATATATAGTCTTTACGAGAATAATAACTTCTTCTGATATGATCAATTAAAAGAAGGAGGGATTTTTATAGAGAACCTGAGATTAGGAAAAAATCAGATTTTTGCACTTGCTTACTGTCTTATTTTTGTAGTTCGTTTTCTTCAGCATCTGTATACTTTCGAAGTAAGATCAGCCTTAACTATAGTGTTATATCTCGTGCTTTTTATTGTCGGAATCTTATTATTCCGTCAGTATCTAGTTGAAAGTTGGAAACTTCTGAAGCAATCCATTTTTCGTAGCTTATTGTTACTAATTGGCTTCTACTTCATTTTTCTATTATTATCTGCTTTGGCTTACTACTGGTTACCTGTTAGCGATGCAGTCAATGATGACAATGTTTATAAGATTGCAAACACATTATCACCTGTTCTCATTCTCGTTGTTCTAGGCATTATGGGGCCGATAGTAGAAGAATTTGTATACCGACATTTGTTGATCTACAGATTATCAAGTCGAATACCAGTATGGGGTTGTCTGTTGCTATCAAGCGTTTTGTTTGGCTTACTACATATGCATAGCTTCTCTGACCTCAAAAATATGATGCCTTATTTAATAATCGGTCTTATACTTGGTCTATTGTTTGTCGTATCTAAATACAACTTGCTTATTCCAATCATTTTTCATCTATTTAATAATCTTAGCGTCTTGATCCCACTGGTCATGTATTCGTAAAGTTGACGAGAGGTTACATCGCAATATAAGCTTGATAATCAACACCAGAGGAGGATGACATTGAATAAGAAGGTTTTAATAATAGAGGATGAGACTGATCTAGCAGATATAATTAGAGACTATCTCAAGAAGGATAATTTTGAAGTTAGCATCTGCAATTCTGGAAGCGAGGCGTTGAACATTTTCGATAAAGTTCAGCCTAATATTGTATTGCTGGATTTGATGTTGCCGGGAATTTCTGGGTTGGAAATATTGAGGAGTATTCGACTACAGTCTACATTACCTGTAATTATCATCAGTGCAAAGGAAACGGAACTAGATCGTATATTAGGGTTAGAATTAGGCGCAGATGATTACATGGTGAAGCCATTTTCGATAAAGGAACTTGTAGCAAGAGTCAAAGCCCAACTAAGAAGAGTAACGACATTTACGAACGTACAAATTGATGAAAAGTCAATCTTTAGATTTTGCGATGTAGAAGTGAATAGGGTATCGAGAGTAGTCAAAAAATCCGAAGTTGAAATTCAGTTTACTGTAAAGGAGTTTGACATCCTCTTATTCATGTTATCACATTCCAATCAGGTATTTTCCAAACAACAATTGTATGAACAAGTATGGGGATTTGAGGAATATGGGGACTTAAATACTGTCGTTATTCATATTCAAAAAATTAGGGAAAAACTAGCCTTAGTTAATTGTATCGTCACAGTTCGTAGTGTAGGTTATCGATATAACGGTGATTTACTATGAAACGGAGCTTAATATCGACATTGAAATCTATTCTCATCCTGCTTATTATTTTGCCTTTGCTTACGAGTTTATTAATGACGGGATTAGGCTCTTCGAGGGAACAGTTATTTTACATCATTTCCCTTAGTCTCTTTTTTGCTATTCCTTATATTATTGTAACAATAGTTTTAGTTCGTTTTATAAAGAAAAGAGTAGTTAAACCTTTGGAGGAATTAACACAAGTTTCGAACGAAATTCTTTCAGGAAACCTTGATTGCTCCATTGTTTATGATGGAAATGATGAAATTAGTAGATTTGCTGCTCATTTTGAAAAAATGCGATTGAGTTTAAAGGAAAACAAGACGGAGCAAATGTCATTTGAACAAAAACGTAGACAATTTATTACGAACATTACTCATGATTTAAAGACTCCTTTATCCTCGATCAGTGGATATGTTGAGGGGCTAGGAGATGGGATGGCTGTTGATGAAGAAAACTTTCAAAAATACTTGAAAGTAATTGATAAAAAAGTGAATGAACTAGATACTTTGATCGGGCAATTAAAGGTATTCAATGAATCTGAAGAAGATCAACTATCTGTGAAGAGTGAAGAAATCCATGCAAAGGACTTTCTAGAACAATTATATGAAGCGAGTGGGATCGATGTAGCTTTACAGGGAGTGCCTTGTGTTCTAATCAATGAGATAGAGAATGATTGTCGAATTAAAATTGATAAAGATCATATGCAAAGGGTAATTAGTAATTTAGTCAATAATGCCACTAGGTATGCAATACATACATTTATTATGAAAAGCTGGAATAATGATCAAAAGGTATACATTTCAGTTATAAATGATGGGCATCATTTGCAACCGAACGAGTTAGCTCAATTATTTGATAGATATTATTCTGGAGAATATCGAGATGGAAACCCAAAAGGACATCTAGGAATTGGATTAAACATATCAAAGAATCTAGTTCATTTAATGAACGGTGACATAAAAGCTTCTATACTTAACAATACATTTACGATAA
>DXHF01000234.1 GCA_019113605.1 Candidatus Paenibacillus intestinavium | reverse complement strand
TTCAATGAGACAGGTAAAGAGGACGTATTAACCGTGATGGAGGCAGGTAAAATACTAGGCCTATCCAAAGATCATATGACGCTGTATGTGGAAAAAAACCGCATAACGAAAGTTCCAATTGCAAGAAGTGTACATCGTTATCTGCTCTTAAAAAGTGAGATTGAACAAATTGCACAATCGAGTAAATTTTCGAAATAAATAATTGGGTGTGCTATATATAGCACGATCAACCCTGTCTAAATAAGAATGATAGAGCCCACTTCGATAAGAAGGGGCTCTATTTTGATATTACAGATTACAGATTCCAGATGCGATACAAGATGACAGCTGCCTCAGCACGGGTGAGCTGATCGCTTGGAGCAATCTTTCCGTTTTTGCTCTGAATGATGCCTAACTCGACAAGAATAGCAGCACTATCTTTCGCGTAGTTGGCAATAGTTGAAGCGTCAGGATAGTTGCTCAAGGAAGCGGAATTACTTGTGCTACCTTTGCCGACTGCTTCTAATGCACGTGTTGTCAGTACCATCATATCTTGACGAGAAATACTATTGTTTGGCTTAAACGAGTTATCGCCAAAGCCTGTTGCAATTCCTAATTCCTTCGCGACCGCCAAGTTGTCATAATAATAAGCGTTCGCAGGTACATCGCTGAACATCGCAGCATCGCTATCGTTGCCTTGCAGTTCCAGTGCTCTTACAAGAAGAGTGATGAAGTCCGCTCTTGTGATGGAAGATGCAGGGGAGAAGCTGTTATTGTCAATGCCTTTAATAATATCACGTGCGGCCATTGCTTCTATTGCTTGCTTGGCCCAAGGTACAGCTTGAAGATCGATGAACGTTTTGTTCACGTATGCTGTTGCATAGGTGCTAAAGTGAGTAGTTTGGAACACAACGGATTGTGTTGCCACATCATAGCGCCCGTTCTTGATCGTTGTCGCATTACCTGATCCATCGATGTACCAAACGACGATCTGATCCGGATTTTGCAGTTCTGTCACCGAAGGCGTGAAAGGAAGTGATACCGTTACAGATGCGTTCGGATTATTCCAAGCAACGACATTGCCGCCGATCAAGAGCTCTAGATTAATGACTGGTCTATCGCCGATTTGCTCGCGAACTTCATTGCTGAGTCCGGCAGTTGAACCTTTGCTCAAGCGAACCGTCACGAATTCGGAGCTGCCGACGTTCGTATTGGCTAACATGTTGCCAGGTAGATCGATTTTACCGTTCTCTGTCTTGATTGAGAGTACGGTCGTACCGGAATCTTTCAATTGTGAAGTAGGCAATTGCACTTCATAGGAAGTTACACCTGCTTGTGCTGGGATATCTACCATAACTTGTTTCTTGCCGAGTGCATTTACTGAAGCTTGTTCAAGAGCATTATTCAAGTTGTTGTTGGAGATGCTTGCTACCGCCACTCCGTCATTCACTTGTATAATCGGTTTTATCGTAATTATTCCGTTCTCTTGATTATCAACAGTCTCACTCGGTATATCTACGGTTGGGGTGGATGGTCCAGTAGATATAGGCGCTTTAGTCAGAGTCAATTCTCCCCAGTTTTCGGTTGAATTATATCCATTAGCTTTCAAATCGCTCCAAACCGTAAGTTTTCTTGAACTACTAGCCGAAGCATCGTTAATTTGAACATCAAAGCCGACAACGTCATCCTTTTTAGGAGTAATAGCTCGGAATGGTATCTTCATCTCCACGATATAACCGCTATCGACTATTTTTACAGATGATTCGAATCCTTCACTCATGCTATCTGATTTAAAGGACTCAATGCCCTCGTAGCTTACTCGGTATTGGCCGTCGCCGAGCTTGTATTCCGCACCCCTGTGCATGGTTTCACTAAGAAATACTTCAACGGAGTCCTGCTCATGTGCGTTTGAGGACGAATTATTAAGCTCGGAATCGGTTACTTCAGCATAAACATACAAGAATTGATTATCCCACAGTGTTCTGACTTCTGCGGTTGCGGCTTGTTCCGTCTGCCCATCCGGCTGTGTGTTTACGTTAATTATAGGCGCCTTTGCCCAAGAGCTGTCCTTTTTACCGTCAATTAGTGCTTTGCCGGCCACAGCATCCGCTACCGGAATTTCTTGTGGTACGGGTAGAGGGTTTTTGGCCAGATATCCCTCAGGGTCAATGACCGCGAAGTAAGCAGGTTTAGCTGCATACAGTCTGTCGAAGAGCAGCGGATGACCGGCGCCACGCCAGCTTATCGGGTCAGCTGTGCCCCAAATGGTGATGCGCTCAATAGAGTCAGCGTATTTGTTATAAAGTTGGAACAGCTGCGCATACAGCTGTGCTTGCACGATTTTTTCTGCATTAGAGAGCGGAGTAGTTCGTTCCTCATAATCGCTAGCCGGAATATCAAGTTCGGAAACAGTAACTTTTGCACCTGTGTCGATAAAGCGCTTGATCGCATTTTCTACAATCTCAACATTCAGGGAATTGATGTTGTAATGGGACTGCATACCAATCCCTTCGATCAACAGACGGTCAGGCTCAGTATTTCGGTCGTCTGATTTCCACTTTTCATTAAGATCCTCGACCATTGCTGCAATCGCTTCGCGCTTAGTCTGTTCTTGTTCATTGTAGTCATTATAGTAAAGAGTAGCGCCTGAGTCGATTAGGCGCGTCTGTACGAACGCGTCATAAATATAGTCCGCAGCGTTCTCGCCCGCAGCTGAATTTGCCCCGTTAGCATAAGCTAAATACCAAGGGGAGTCCTTACGTAAGTTATCTTTCCAGTCACCGTTGAAGTTACCGCCATCGGCAAAGATTTCGTTGGCAACATCCCAGGAAATGACCTTACCGGCGTAGTGTCCGGCTACATTTTCAATAAAGTCGTTGAGGTTTTCTTTGGCCTCTGTGCGAGTAAGTGGTGCACCGACAGCGGTTTTAGTTAGCCAATCAGC
>DXHF01000233.1 GCA_019113605.1 Candidatus Paenibacillus intestinavium | reverse complement strand
AAGAACTTCTTCATCAGCTACGACAATGCAATCATTAACTGTTTATTCTATTTTATTTGCTGTAAGCGCGGTACATATGTTGAATGATTCGATGCAAGTTGTAGTTTCAGCATTATTTCCGATATTTAAAGACTCACTTCAATTAACATATGCGCAAATTGGTTGGATTGCCTTTACATTAAATATGACTTCTTCCGTTATGCAGCCAGTAGTTGGATTATGGTCAGATAAGCGTCCAACGCCTTGGTTGCTGTTAGCTGGGATGGGCAGTAGTCTTATTGGGATCGCAGCACTTTCGTTTGCACCAACGTTTTGGTTGGTTTTGCTTGCAGTAATATGTATTGGGCTTGGTTCAGCGGTCTTTCATCCTGAAGGTTCGCGTGTTGTGTACTTAGCTGCGGGTCAGAAGCGCGGACTTGCACAGTCTATTTATCAGGTTGGCGGTAACTTCGGTTCTTCATTAGCTCCACTTATGACCATTTTTATTTTTGTGCCACTTGGACAGCGTGGTGCGATCTGGGGAACATTGCTGGCATTAGCAGCGATTGTTATACTACTGTATGTGGTGCCGTGGTATCGTAAGCAGCTAGCAATCAATGGATCAGTTTCAATGAAGAAAAAGGCAGCAGCGGTATCTTTACAAAATCCTATTCCGACGAAAATTGTATATATTGGAATGGGAATTTTAATGACAATCGTATTTGCTCGTTCATGGTACAGTTCAGCGATCGGTAACTACTATCAATTTTATGCACAAGCACATTATGCACTGCCTATTCAACAGGCTCAAATACCACTTTATTTGTTTATGATATTTGGTGTCGTTGGAACGTTTTTCGGAGGGATGTTTGCGGATCGAATTGGGAGAAGAACGATGATGATTGCTTCGCTCGTAGGATCAATTCCACTAGCGTTAATTTTGCCACATTTACCGTTAATGTGGGTATATCCAGTAATTGCTTTGTTAGGACTAATTCTACAATCAGGCTTTTCGGTAAGTGTCGTTTATGCGCAAGAATTAATGCCAGGAAAAGTTGGCACAGCATCAGGACTAATTACCGGATTTGCATTCGGTATGGGAGCAGTTGGGTCGGTTGTGCTTGGGAATCTGGCTGATGTGAAGACAATGGAATTTGTGATGATAGGGGCAAGTCTATTGCCACTCTTTGGTTTCCTATCATTGTTGCTACCAAAGGATCGTGCTAGATAAAAATAGTAATTATTTGTATATTTTGAGGTGTCTACATTGATAGTGTAGACACCTTTTTTTGTTGTCTGGGTGCCCAAAGGCACGAATCATCTAGTAAGTGAAAGTCTAACTGAAGATGGACGGTAATAAAAGAATGTCATAAAAGTAAATGATTTGTGAAAAAAAATACAATATTGATTTAATTGTCACTTTATCTAATCACCTCGCCTTTTTATACTGGCTTCAACGGATCCTATTCTCGCCAAATGATAATAATTCATTAATCAGCTTAAAATTTTATGGTTCTTGAATTTGTTTATCTTAATCAGTTACAATTTCGTTGGAAAAAGTTGAATAAATAGCTACTTAGAGTCATTCAATCTTACTTATAGGGTATTTATACTAAAATAGTAGTAATTATTTCATGAACGGAGTCGAAAATAATGAGTGCTATACCGACTGATAGTTTGAAGAATTCACCTACTAATAATGGGAAGCGAAGGGAATCTAGTTTTCGCCAAGCGATTTATCAATCTATGTGGAGATGGCATTTCTACGCAGGGATCATCTTTGCCCCATTTCTAATCATTTTGGCTTTCAGTGGAGGAGTATATTTATTCAAACCGCAGATCGAGGGCTATTTGTACAAGGATATGCTAACTGTCCGAGAAGTAGGATCTTCTGCATTATCACCATCAGAGATTATAGAGAAAACGACAAATGCCTATCCTGGAACAACAATTTCATCCATAACACTTAATGATTTACCCGAAGCTACTATAATGATGTTGGCCACCAACAATGGAGCTTCGACAAACATGTATGCTGATCCATATACAGGCAATATTTTGGGAATTATGAACAGTGATGAGACCTTCTCTGCCTTTTTTAAAAAAATGCATAGTGAACTTGTAATTGGTGGTACTTTGGGAAATAGACTTGTTGAGCTTGCAGCTTGCTGGGCTATTATCTTGCTCATTACTGGTTTATTTCTTTGGTGGCCACGTAATAAATCATCTATATGGGGGACGATATTGCCCAGATTAAGCAAACCAGGTAGTAGAATGTTCTGGCGTGATATTCATGCAGTTCCAGCCTTCTGGTTGTCTTTACTGCTTGTGATTTTGATTGCTTCTGGTTTACCATGGTCTGGAGTCTTAGGTGGACAGATTGATAAATTAGCTAATTCAACAAATACAAATACTCCCCCTTATGCTTATAGCTTCGGTGAAAAACCACAATCGGTTACCGTAGCCAAGGATATTGCTGAAGATTTGCCTTGGGCTACTCAGAATCTTCCTGTACCAATCTCCATAAGTAGTGACTATATACCTTTAAACATCGATACCATCGTTAACACTGCAGCAAAGCATAATGTATTATTACCTTATACAATAACATTACCCCAAGAGGAAGCTGGTGTATTCACGCTCTCTACGTCTCATATCAAGCCTGGTAAAGATGCAACACTACATATCGATCAATATAGTGGTGCAATCTTAACTGACGTACGATATGCAGATTATGGTGTTATGGGCAAAGCGATATCGTTAGGGATTGCCTTTCATGAAGGGAAATTGTTTGGATTAGCCAATCAGCTTGTAGGTTTAATTGCTTGTATAGGCCTAATATTAATAGCAATCAGCTCATATATAATGTGGAAAAAAAGAAAACCTGAAGGCAAGCTTGGCGCACCTTCTCAGCCTAAAAATAAAAAAGTAACAGTAGGACTATTAATCATCATGTTGATATGTGGAGCACTCATGCCGCTTGTCGGCTTGTCGATACTTATTGTTTTGTTGCTTGACTCATTAATTATTAGTAGAATCAAGCCACTGCGGCATTGGTTTTCTTCGGAGAAAAGGTGAAATTATGAATCAGTTGTTTAATCGTGCGTTATCCTTGTCAATGCTACTTCTATTTGTATTTATTGTAAGTGCATGTACAGCAAAAATAGAGAATACGGATGAGAATGGATTAATTCCGCATTTGACTGTTGATCTCCAACTACCCTCAGATGTAGAACTGAATAACGCTATTACTCTATCGTTAACCGTTCAAAAAAGTAGTCAACCGTTTGAGCAGGCTGAAGAAGCAGCATTCAAGATATGGCAGGAAGATTCACCCGACGAGGCTATAATATTACCAGCTATTCAGCGTACACCTGGTGTTTATGAGGTCGAACACATATTCATCTCTGAAGGTCTTTATGTTATACAGAGCTATGTATCATCTTCTGATATGGAGGTTATGCCTTCTAAAAGATTAGCGATTGGTTCAAAAGCTTTGGAGCAGCTAGTCCAGTTTGAACAGCAACTAATAAATTTCCCTGTAATTTCTGAAGGGCATAGCCATCACTAAATAACCTACTTTAGCAGGCCTGTTGATTAGCCGATTTGTGCGGTTTTAAGACGAGAATAATAGACGTTCTTATCTAAAATTTAAGAAACGGAAATAAGCATTCCGCCTGCAAATGATTCTCTTGTACTTGATCTTTGAAACAAATGAGTGGAATGGATATACATAATGCTCTTGTAGGGTTGATAGACTCTTGTGATGAATAAAGGACATGGGGAGTTCAGCTCGTCTCATTAGTGTGGTTTGGTCACTGTGCTAATTGGAAATTTGGGGAGGTACTCCTTTTCTTACGTCCAGTCAAGTGTTTTTATTCACTTATTACCTCATATTATTTATATAAGTTGAAACGAGTAAAAATTAAATGATATAACCTTTTTAAGGTATACTAAATAAACCTAGTGAGTTTGATTTTTTTTTCACTAAGTGTGTGCTTATGCTAAAATAAAGATGTGACTATGAGTTGGCGGCTAACCTGTATTCATAGTTCATATTGTGTGTGATGAGAAAGAAGATCGTCTTCAACAGCTTGTTTACACATGCGATGGAAGCGACCTTATGACATTTGTTATAGGGTTGCTTTTTTAGTTTGTCATAATAGTCGACGAAGTGATTTTGTCCAAAACGTCTTAATCTAACCATGTTTTGAATGATGATATAAAGTAATTTCCTTAGGTGTTTATTTCCACGTTTATTGATTTTGTCTTTCGCAATAAATTTACCTGACTGGTAACGACGGATATCAATGCCAGCGAAAGCGTTAAGCTGTTTAGGATTATCAAAACGTCGGATGTCCCCAATTTCAGCGATTAGTCGGACCGCTGTATTCGTAGCGATTCCTGGGATGCTTAGGAGTAAACGATATTCTTCTAGTCCTTCAGCTAGTGTCTCCATCTTGTCGATGCATTGTTCTTTTTGGAGAAGAAGTTCTTGATATCGTTTTGCATACGCGATGACCTGATCGCAAAACACGTCCGTTGAAGAAATTGCGGGATAGGATTGTTCAGCAGCCTCAAGCAGTTTAACTGCTTTTTCTTCAGCTTTTTTTGCTGATATTCGTTTGTTTGTATTTGCGAGTATCCGATTTTTGATAATCGTCTTTGAATAGTTAAGGACGATATCCGGGTGTGGAAAGAGTTGAGCCACATTAAGAAATATTTCGGATTTACTAGTAAAGATGTTCTCTAATTCAGGAAAAGTTATCTGGATAACCTTATGCATTCTATTTCGAACTATACCCAAATCATCATCTAACTCACCATAATGTCTAGACAAGCCCTTCAACTGGGCATAAACATTATCGGTCTTAGTTTCCAATCGTCTATTATTCGTAAAATGGGTAAGTGCCAATTGATGTGCGTCACTCCGATCCGTTTTATGGATGCGTAGCGTATCACATTGGAGCTTCGCCTCTAACGGATTCAATAGACAATAGCTGTAGCCATTATCTCGCATGAAACGTTCAAGGACTCTTGAATAGACCCCCGTCGCTTCAAAAACGATATGCGGCTGTTCACCATAACCGTCAATTATGTTGTCAATTAAGAGCTTCAATTCTGCGAACTCGGGACGAGTGTGTTCAATCACCTTCTCCAATTCACATTTTTTATGTGCGTTATAGACGACCATGTAGCTTTTCCCCATACTTACATCAAATGCAATAACATATTTCATTCCTTGCCTCCTCTAAGATATTTTGAAGCCCCACCTTAACCTTATCGATTCCCATTTCTTATACACGATCTCAAGGATCCAACATACTCAAACCTGATTCAAATAAGGGTGGTGAAGTAGGTCTGTTTTTTATACGGATTCAAGATCCCAAGGAGTACACGACCTATTCTTCACCTCTACTATATAAAAAATAGTAGTGCGAACCAATGCCTTGGTCTACACTACTAATCTTAGTATGTTTTCTATGCCTAAAAAAACCTGGTAATGGCAAGTCGTTTGATTTATGAAATTGATTCACTTTAATTTTGTTAATCAACAGGCGTTGTTCAAATTATTAAATTGGATTGCAATTGTCAAAATTCATCCACAAATAGGATGGAATATAGCTCTATATAGTCATTTGAAGAAGTACTAATCCCACTATACTAATAGGGGGAAGTTCAAAAAGCGGACTTTGATAACGAAGTAACGCAGGGAGCTTAATCGGCATCGTATAGAAAGCGAATGTATAGTGAAAAGTGGTGAGTAAATGAAGAAAACAGCGTTAGTTACAATATACATAATATCTCTAATCGGAATATTGTTTTTATATGGCTGTAGTAGTGCACAATCTAGTTCACCTCAACGAATGCCGGAGTTGGTTATTCCGAAAGTTACGTCTGAGCTAACAAGTCAGCCCACTTCACCGACGATTGAAGAAGACAACTTATTAACTGTTCATTTAACAGAAAAAGTGAATGTGCGAGGTGGGATGAGAATTGAGCTTCGCAACAACAGCTCGTCAACGAAAATATTTGACGCAACAGAGGTAGAAGAAGGCATGGTCTATGAAGTCAATGTACGTTTTGAACAAGCGGGAGAAAATGAGGTGTATCTTCATTTCAATGTTGACGATACGCATATGATGCAAAGGAAGACGATTGAGGTGTTGCCATAATGTCGAAAATATCACTATGTTATCGGCTTTTCAGTATCTTAATGATACTGTATGTTGTTGCAGTGTATAACTCCCCCTACACATTTGCATCAACAACAATGCAGAGTAATAGCAACAAAGCGGAGCAATCTTTACAGCAACTTATTGATCAAGCGGATACCAATGCAATATTACAACTAGAAGCTGGAGAGTATAACGGTTCTATTATGATTCAAAAGCCGATTACGATTATTGGTGCGCCTGATGTAGTGCTCGTTATTGAGAAGGGGCAAGCAGCAATTGTTATTGAAAGTGATAACGTGACATTGTCATCAATTGAGATTAACGATAAACGCACCGATTCTTCTACGGCAGTAATTACAGCTACTGGGAAGGAGATAGAGTTAGAACAACTTAAGATCAAGACGAGAGCTACTGGAATAGCTATTGATGATACGAATGAAAGTAACATTGCAAATAATGAAATCATTTGGAGTGGAAAGAGTTCGGAGAAGTTAAGTAGTCGAGGTAATGGCATTCAACTGTATAACGCTGAAAACATGACTATTACTAATAATAATATTAACGGTATGTACGATGGGATTTACAGTGAGAACAGTCTCAATATTGAGATAAGGAATAATACTGTGCAAAATTCACGCTATGCCTATCATTTGATGTATGGCTCTAACATTCAGTTAATAGAGAACTATAGTTTTGCTAATATAACAGGCATGATGGTAATGACGAGTCAAAACATCAACTTACAAAACAATATTCTAGAGAAGCAAGCAGGTAATGTTAATTCCCAAGGAATATTACTTTATGCTGCAATGGATATAGCGATCAAGAGAAATATAGTTGCAGAAAGCCGTGTTGGCATATATGTAGAGCAATCAAGTGGAATAGAGATAAGTGAGAATGATATTCATCATAACTTTGTAGCACTTCAGTTCATTGATTCTTCCGAGCAAAATATTCAAGATAATAATTTTATCGGGAATGTAACGAATATATGGAGTGATAGTACGTCTATACCTAATATCATTCATAATTATTGGGATACGTTTCAAGGACTGGATCTGGACGGCGATCAGTTTAGTGATTTGATTTATGCCAGCTCACCATTTTTTATGGAATTGGTGGAAAGAAGACCAGGCTTCCAATTGTTTTTCGGAAGCAATGGTATTCAATTCGTCGAGCAACTGTATCAAGACAATAAAGATCAATGGTTACAGGACAGTGCGCCACGTATGCAGTCGCATAATCTGTTGGAAAGCGATCAAGCCGGGCAATCAAGTTGGCTGATGGTATTCATATGGACGCTACTACTTATTGGTTCAATCATAATAATATATAAATCGAGGAGAAGATGATAATGAAGAAAACAATTCAATTAATACTACTAATGATAGTGAGCACCATGGTTGTTGTCGCGTGCTCAAGTGGAGATTATAAGCCGGTTGCTATTAACGAGGATACTGATCGATGCGTGATATGTAATATGGCGATTAAAGACGATCAATTTGCGACACAAATCATTACTACAGAAGGGCAAGCTCTGAAATTTGATGATTTAGGATGCCTGCATA
>DXHF01000232.1 GCA_019113605.1 Candidatus Paenibacillus intestinavium | reverse complement strand
ATTCCTACACGGTAAATAAAGGTATCTAGTATTTCACCATTTTCACTATTTAAGGAATTAAGGAATACCCAAACCCGTTCAAAACCAAAATCAAGGAAATGACCTATTTGTAATAAAAACAGAATAACGATCGTTGGCATCAATGCTGGTATTGTAATCGTAAATGTTTGCTTCCAGCGATTAGCACCGTCAATTTCTGATGCCTCATACAAATCTGGACTAATACCTGAAAGTGCTGCCAAATAAATAATTGTTGAGTAACCAACATCACGCCACATTCCCGTTCCAACTAAAAACGTACGAATATATGAGTTTTCTCCCAAAATATAAAGTGGATCAAAGCCAAGCTTACCAATAAAATTATTGAACAATCCGCTTACTGGAGAGAATACACTTACAGCTATGCCGCTAATAACGACCCACGATAAAAAGTGAGGCATGTAAATGACGGTTTGTACAATCCGTTTGTAAAGTACAATCCGCAGCTCATTTAAGAGTAAAGCAAGAATAATTGCTGCTGGAAAAACAAAGACAATATCATAGAGCGCCAGTAATAAATTATTCGTTAGTATTCTAGTAAAATCGTGATACTTAAACATTTTGACAAAGTTATCAAAGCCGACCCATGGACTTCCGAGAAAACCTTTAAACACATTGTATTTCTGGAAAGCGATTACAGAACCTAGTAAAGGAACATACCGAAACACGAGGAAATAAATAATTCCTGGTACAGAAATTAAATATAGCGCACGATATTTCCAAATTTGAGACCATAGCCTGCTCGCTACTTTTTGCGGAGTTAATTGTGATTTTTCAATGTTTGTCGCCATAAGGGACCTCCTCATTTCACTTATTCTTATTGCTTAATCCTATTTTTTTTCACGAAAAGTAACAATGGAGTCCTTTTAATTGGACTTGTGTTTTTTTTATACTCTCGCTAGACATATAACAAGCCTCTATATCCCACAACGTTTTGATACACAAAAAACAGGATACCCTTCCTCTTCATAAATCGAGGAAAAATACCCTGCTTATTTAAGCCAATCTAGAAAATTCTTGTTTTCCAACCGCGCAGCTTCGCAATTGACTCAACAAAATAATAATCTCCATAAATTAAAGATACATCAATATTTTCTCCGTTCGGGAAGTGACCTGTACCAGCGATAAGAATCGCTTCATGGTCAGGCTGATCCCATGTTGCATAATGCTTACTAAGCGACAATAGAATGTTTTCCGCACCTCGTCGGTAAACCGCTCCTTCCAATGGGGAAAGCAGCTCTGCTAGCTCAAGCATGCCCGATGCAGCACAGGTTGCAGCAGACGTATCCCGAGGTATACCGTCAAGCGATACTGCCACGCGGAAATCCCAATGCGGTACATGATCGTCAGGCAAACAAGCAAGGAAGTAATTAGCTACTCGCTGCGCAGCATAAAGATATTTTTTGTCACCTGTAAAGCGGTAAGTGTTAGCCATGCCGTGCAATGCCCATGCTTGACCACGACTCCATGAAGAATGCGGACCCGCTCCTTGTCCACCTAATGATTCAATAAATTCCCCTGTTTGCGGATCGAAATTAACGATATGATTAACCGAGCCGTCCTCACGAATAAAATAATTAACAATCGTATTAGCATGAGCTTTACCGATATGATCAAAACGTGGATCGGCTATTTCTTGCGCCGCCCAAAATAATATTGATAAGTTTAACGATGAATCAACAATGGACCAACCGATCTTTTCTTGATTCCAAGCACGTAGAAATTGACCTGCCAGGTTGAAGCGTCCCGCTAGGAAATTAGCTGCAAACAGCCCTCTGCGCTTAGCATCCTCATCACCCGTTAGCTTATATTTAACAATAGCTGAAGGAAGAAACTGGAAACCAACATCATGATGAAAATTGTTAGCTTGGACCATTTTTTGCTCCAGCTTTTCATCCCAACCCCAGGCAGCGTCCTTATATTTCTCGTTGCCAGACATTTCATACATCACCCATAGTATTCCTGGCCAAAACCCTGATGTCCACCAATCGTAACGCATATCATCATAAATGCCATCAGCCTTAGCTACATGTGGAGATTTATCCCCAATCTGCCCAATCATCTTCTCCGTCTTGAGCAGTAATGCATCCCATATAAAGGGAAGTGCTTCCCCCATTGTTGTCGCTTTTCTGATCATATCTGCCTGTATTTTCAGCTTATTACTCATGTCTATTCCTCCTAAAACTTTTCATTACTCCTTGAAATGCTACTTCGCAAATGAAAAGTAGCTTCGGAAGCATTATCTAATCATTTACTTAAAATGATATAAGCTAAATCCATCCCTTCACACTTTGCACTCAATATAGATACAGGTGACTCAATGGCTCGATTTGCATTCATTACAGCTAAGGCTGGTCCACCCGCTGTTATAAAACCAGTCTCTTCAATAGCCGCTTTTCGCCCACCTTGTGGATCTACAAAAATGCCCGCACGCCCGTTTGCCAATTGCACAAGACGAGATCCGTTAATCGTTCCTAAATTTTCGATAAGCCGTCCATCCCCAGTAAGTCCAAAACGAACAAAGTTAGATGCTTCGAGGCAGAACACCCCATTTTCGTCATACATCCGAACCTCTACATAAATGGTGCCATTATCTTGCTGCTCGGCAGTTAGCTTCAGCTCTGCAGGCTCGCCCCACTTTTCGGTCTGATAGTGAAAGCTTAGTTCATCCTCAACAATAGTGCCATCCTGCTTGGCAACGACCCGTATCGTATTCATACCAGCATTAAAAACAGCTTGCCAGCACAAACCAGCACATGGGAAGTTTTGCGAATCTCGCTGCTTCACACCAAGACTTACACCATTAAGAAACAGCTCGACCTCAGCACAGTTAGAATAAACACGTAGCAGCTTCTGCTCCCCTGCCTCGCCCCATCTTGTCGTCATAGAATGTCCGTATATACGAACCATTGGTTCTGATGCCCAGTAGGATTGGTAAACATAGAAAGCTTCCTTCTTCGTTAAATCACGTTCCACAATCCCCTTCATATTCAGATAAGGAATCGGTGAATCTGGACGAACTGGTGTTGCAAAATCTTTAAATGCCCATTGCGCAGTACCTGTTAACCAATCCATTCCTTCCTGACATTTCAAATACCAATCAATCATTTCGCAAAAATAAGACTCCGACCAATCGCCATCCCGTGAAACTCGTGGCTCTCCACCTGTTAGAAGGTAGTCTCCATCGCGTTCATCCGTCGTTCCAGCTCCGCGCGCGACAAACTCAAAGCCTGTATACACATTTTCCACATGTCTGGTTGCTAAATTATCAGCACCCCACTCCATATGGAAGAAGGAATCTACATTTTCAAATGCGCTACGGCTGCTTTCCTCATAATCTGTATATATTCCTCTATACCAACCTGCCCAAATGGACGGAGAGTACACATCTACAATATCTTTACAAAACTCACAGCGTCGTATCGCAGTCAATCTGCTATCATCTAATCGATGCGACAAATCGTGGAGCTCCTTCATAAACCCTCTTATTGCTTCTTCATCGAAATAATCAAAATCACATTCCCAATCGTTCTCGTTGCCAAGCCCCCACAAAATAACCGATGGGTGATTGTAATGCTGATTAATCATCGCCGTTAGCATATCACGACACTGTTCCTTGTACCGCTCGCCGCCGAGCCCGCCGCGACACCAAGGTATCTCTTCCCAAACAAGGATGCCCAGCTCATCACATAAGTCCAAAATAATACGGGATTGCTGATAATGTCCTAAGCGAATAAAATTTACGCCCATACTTTTAATTAATTGCATTTCTTCACGCATCATATCCTCAGTCATCGCAGGCCCAACAGCTGCATGATCCTCATGGCGATGAGTACCTCGCAGCAGCAAACGCTCACCATTCAAATAAAATGGACCCTGCTTCTTAAACTCAAAGAAACGGACGCCAAATTTTTCTTTCGCCGATGTTTCTCCATGAATGCTAGATAGCGTGACCTCGCAGCGATACAACGAAGGCTCGTCAGTCGACCAAAGCTGCGGTGCAATAAGCTCCAGCTCTGCCAATTCCTTATCTCCCTCCCAAGGAGCAGAGCTAACCGTTGCATGCGCTACTACCTGCCCCTTTTGATCCGATAACTGAATTGTCATTTGAATATTGTCTCGCTGCATCTGCGGATTATATAAAGCTACTCTAATTTTCACCTTGCACGTTGCATTAGCTTTGATAGTTGATGATGCCAAAGCTGCTTGCAGCTCTTTTGTATCTACTTCTACATGTAACTGCTCGATCGAAATGGCTGGTACATAAACCAAATTCAAATAGCGGTATACTCCACCATACAAATTAAAATCACTTGTATCCGACGGAATACTTTCTAGATCGCGGCTATTATCACACATTACAGCAATCGGAACCTTACCCGCATAGCGTTCTATTTGCTGTGCTTCCTGCGCTCCCTCTGTAATATCAATCGTAAATTCATCATAGCCGCCACGGTGCTCGCCTACTTGCTGCGTATAAACAAATACTTTAGAGCGCTGACCGGCTCCTTCAAAATGTAGCAACGTCCGACCGTTCGGATACGGGTTGTTCAGCTTAAGCTTAGAACGATACCATCCTTGTCCTTGATAATATTTACTGTCAGGATCCATGACATCTAGTCCGTTATAGGAATGTGGCAGCTCAACAGTATTCCATGGAACATTATAGTGATTTTGCAATTTATCGCCCCGCCATACTTCCCATATCCCCCCTAAGCTACCACAATAATGCTCCCAGTTTTCAATTAAACGATAGTTCAACAAATCGATCACTCCCAAAACTTTATATTGACTACATGATTAGCTTCCTGCAAATAAAAAGTACATCGAAAGCGTAACCCCTTACTCTTCTTTCCTTAAGTATAGTAAAAAACAACGGTATAATGTTTCGTTCCCTCATGATAAAATGTTGTTGTGTTATGGTATAAAAATAAGTAGGAGGGGCGATCATTACTATGAAAGTGATGAATTACTTAAACTTAAATCAACATCCGATTCATCTTCAATTTTATAGAAACCGAACTCGTCAGTTTGCTGAAATTTATCACGCTCATCAAGGAATGGAAATTATCATCGTCCATGAAGGCTTTGGTTCTATCGTTGTAGAGCAACAAATTTTTGAACTGAAGCCTGGTATGCTCTTCTTTTTCAGACCTTTTCAGCTACACCGTGTACGAATTGATGAATTAGCACCTAACACATATATTCGTTCTTTTTTTGTTTTCGAGCCTACCCTGCTTGATGATTGCTTGGCCGCATTTCCTACGACACGTGAGTTTTTTAGGGATTTGTGGAAAAACCCTTTGACTGTACAACAATTAAGCGGAGTAGACACCGCTGCCCTGCATCATTTATTAGAAGCCCATCAGTGTTATATCGAAAAGGCTACTCCTGCGCAGCTATTTGAGGAACAATTATTTTTCTTAACTAGCCTGATGCAGCATTTGAAGGTGACTCATATACTTAACAATGTCACACCTTCAATAGAACATTTAACAAAAGGGAGCTTAATAGCCCAGCAGGTAATGGAATGGATCGAAGAGCATTATATGGAAACGTTTGAGTTGGATTCGCTCGCGCAAGCGATTCATTTATCACCTAATCATATTTCGGCTGTATTCAAACAAATCGTTGGCAGCAGCATTACTGAATATTTAACGGCAAGACGAATTAGACAAGCCTGCTGGCTCCTTAAGACGAGTGATTATACCATTCAAGAAATCGGGCGAGCGGTCGGACTAGGGAACTTCTCTTATTTTTGTCAATTATTCAAAAGACATGTCGGCTTAACCCCCTTTCAATTTAAGCAATCACCACAGCTGCCGCTCCCAATATAGAGTGCTGCTGCGAATCAAACCGCGCTTGGGAATTCACTACGCTGTTTTCAGATGCAACTATCCAGCATCTAATTTTACAATCCAAGTCATAAAAAAAGACTGTTCCCGTAGTCATGTTTACAATGACTACGGGGACAGTCCCTTTTCCGATAATTGCTTCCTGGTCTCTCACCATGCTGTAGCGGAGAGAACTAATCGCTTGTGGAAAAGCGATAGCGGTCGTTTTTACCCTCGGATTTATACCGCCGTGCTATGACCATAAATCCGAGGACAACGGCGATTGTAACAGCGATTAGTTCTTGGAGCCTAATTACATTTTCAAAGCATTCACATTTACAGGAATTGATACTGGTTCACTGTAGGAGTTGTTATTTTCATCAAAAATATTAATGTCGCCATTCATACGCACTTGAACCGATTGGACACCAGTATTTTCAGCTACAGATAGAATTACCGCTTTCAGCATTTCTGAAGGTACAAATAGTCCCGCTTCATAGGCATCATCTTGTAGATCAATATGAACAACACCATCATACTCTTCGATGCCAGTTACAGCTACATCTGGCAAGATGACTGAAGTTAATGTTTTCGCGTTTTGCGGACCTAAGATAAGCTCTTCAATCGCCGCTACCGCTTGAGATTCGGTACGCTTAATCATACGAGTAACTGGAACGAAATACTGTTCTTCATTCACCGTTTCTGCTGAGAAGTAGATCGTTACTGGAGATGCTTGTGAATAATTCACACCTTCAGCAAGCTCTATATTAATTCCAATCGTGCGATCTATTACCGCTGCAAGTGGATATTGTGCAACAGGCATTTCACCTAGAGCCTCGCCATCGACTTGAATCGATACACCTTCAACACCTTCTAAAGAGGTTAGTGTCCAAGTAATCGCCTCAACGATTGCACGCTCATCCACAGCATTATAATCAATAAATGGCTCTGAGAAGTTAACCGTTACAATGCCTGTCTCTTCGTTCTGCTCATAAGATAACACTTCAGTCCCTTGTGGTACTAGTGCCCGAAAATTAGCTGGTAATGCTGTAGAGTACATCCCTTGATCGACCATAATTTCTAGCAATTTGCTACCTACCACTTCATCCTCAGCCAACGCCATCGGTAATGAGATCGGCGCAAGGTAACCATTCTGATCTTGCAAATAAACGGTGTATTGTGTGGTACCCTCAATAGTATTGAACCAACTGCTTGTCTGTTCATCTTGACCTTCAATAACTTCCGTCTGTGGTGGATCTATCGCCTCAGAAGCAGATTTCGAGAATAATCCACATCCTGTAACTAACATCGGAATCACCATCAAACTTACTAGCGCTGTTGAACGCAACCATCTTTTCATTTCCATTGTATAAATCCTCCCCTATTTTCATCAAAAACTTTGTACAACTTGTCTTTTATAGTAATATGTATACGAGCCTTACAATTTTTAGACCTGTTTTGTCCAAATAACATCTGCTTTCATGTATTTTTCTTTGAAGTAAAGAAAAGCAAGTATAAAACGAGAGTTTTATTAACATGAAGTATACCGAGTAAACCAATAAAAGTCTGGCTTATGCTTCCATTGCTACTTTTTGTTTCAATGGAGTAACCCAGGAGGCTACAAAAATTTTAGGAGGTTTTCGTATGTCATACACAGGTAAATATAGTTTGAATAGCAACGCTGTTGCGCAGGCGACATATAAACTATTAGAAGAACGTGGAATAACGACAACTCATATTGCTGAGCTCGTCCAATTTCTGCAAAAAGACTATTCAACTGACTTAACTGTAGAGGATTGCATTGTTCATGTTGAAGCAGTACTGTCCAAGCGCGAAGTGCAAAATGCTGTTTTAACAGGAATTCAGCTAGAT
>DXHF01000231.1 GCA_019113605.1 Candidatus Paenibacillus intestinavium | reverse complement strand
TCATTAATTCCAGTGGAATAATGTAATGCACCTCTTCGGAATATAGAAGGGGTGCATTATTAGATTTGCGAATGATTATCAAAAATAAACAGATGAAGAGGTGTATTGATGAAGGCTGAAATTATTGCAGTAGGCACAGAAATGTTAATGGGACAAATTGTAAATACGAATGCGAGAGATATTTCGTTGAAATTAGCGGAATTAGGAATAGATGTGTATTATCAAACGGTTGTAGGAGATAATGCTGACAGAATTCGTGCAGCAATCGAAATCGGTCGCTCGCGTGCTGATCTACTGCTGTTTACAGGGGGGCTTGGTCCTACTCAGGATGATATTACGAAGGATATTTTGGCACAATATTTAGGTAGAGAGCTTGAAATACATTCTCCATCATTGGAAACGATTGAGCATTTATTTTCATCGCGTGGTCTAGATATGGTGCAAAGTAATGTGCGTCAAGCGCATTCCATCGTTGGAGCGACGCCATTGCATAATTCAGCGGGTCTTGCTGTCGGCAATGCTTTAGCTCAAGATCATACGCTATATGTGTTGTTGCCAGGCCCACCTAAAGAAATGCGGACCATGCTGAATGGTCCTGTTGTCGACTGGTTACGTACCGTTATGACTGACGAGAAGCCTTTATATAGTCGCCTTTTGAAATTCGCAGGTATTGGCGAATCTAATCTTGAAGCAGCACTATTGCCTCTAATTGAGACTCAAGTTGATCCTACGCTAGCCCCATATGCGAAAGAAGGCGAAGTTTCAATTCGCGTATCAACTAAGGCTAATAGCTTGGATGAAGCAAACCGTAAAATCGATGAAACCGTTGTTGCAATTGATAAGCTCGTAGGGGCACATCTATATGCACAAGAGGATATTCCGATGGAAGTAGAAATCGTACATCTTCTGCAATCTAAGAAGTTGACGATCGCTTCTGCTGAAAGCTGTACAGGTGGATTATTCTCTTTACTGATGACGAAAGTGCCAACAAGCTCCGATTGTTTTGATGGTGGCATTGTAACGTATACGAATGATATGAAGCAAAGACTGTTAGGGGTACCAATGGAGCATCTAGAAGGCGAGAATGCACCAGGAGCGGTTAGCGCTTCGACTGCGCAACTAATGGCTGAGTGTGTGCGCGAACTGTTGGATAGTGATTACGGTGTGTCTACGACGGGCGTAGCGGGTCCTGGCACTACGGAAGGCAAGCCTGTCGGTATGGTTTT
This sequence comes from Candidatus Paenibacillus intestinavium, assembly GCA_019113605.1. Classification (GTDB taxonomy): domain Bacteria; phylum Bacillota; class Bacilli; order Paenibacillales; family Paenibacillaceae; genus Pristimantibacillus; species Pristimantibacillus intestinavium. Next base: position 2,515 of record DXHF01000231.1, on the reverse strand, counting down.
CATTGGGATAGCGGCACGAGGCAAGGAAACGAAGGTGTTTCAATTATCTTTGAGTGGTGATCGAGGTTCCATTCAATTGAAAACAGTGAAGAGCTTGCAGTATCGATTATGGCAAGCGATTAAGGAGCATCCATAATTTTGCAACTATACGGTAGCCCCATGAACAGCACTGCGTTAAAAAGTAGCTAGCACTCCATAGGGACAGTAGAATTACTGTCTATGGATCGGGAAAATAGCCAGAACGCTGCAGGGACAGTAAAATTACTGTCTATGGTTCGGAAAAGTAGCCAGAACGCCGCAGGGACAGTAAAAATACTGTCTATGGATCGGAAAATCAGTTCCCCTGAATTGGGATACCAACCTCGTATCATGCAGTTAAAAACAATTATTCTCTTTGTTTTTATTCACGCTGCCATCTATGCCTAGCGATTGGTCTTCGGAGCGACCTTCGATTGGAACAGCAATTGGTTCTTGGAACGTGCTCGGATTGGAACAACAATTGGTTCTCGGAGTTATGTACGATCCAATCAAGTGCAGCTTTCTGCAATATTGATTATGGCAAGCGATTAAGGGGCATCAATAATTTTGAATGAAGTGTAATATTTCCGATGAAGCGGTAGAAACCGTATAAGTCCTATTAGTTAATAGCTTGCTCCAAAATCTGTTAACGATTATAATGAAGTTAGTTATGGAAGAACCGTAGCAAAGATCACTCTTTGCCACGGTTCTTTTTCGTTATTCGGATCAGAAGAAGTGGCTTTAGAAAGCGAGGTGAAAAAAACGCGAATGTATGTTCGAAAAAAAGTGTTGGCAAGCGAGCAGAAAAAGGGTATCATAATATTATAAATATTGAAGGATGTGGATCTAGTGAGTGATCGTCGTGCAGCGTTAGATAACGCTTTACGTCAAATTGAAAAGCAATTTGGCAAAGGCTCTATTATGAAGTTAGGTGAATCTACACATATGCAAGTAGAGACCATATCAAGTGGTGCACTTGCTCTTGATATTGCTTTAGGAATCGGTGGTTATCCTCGTGGTCGTGTTATTGAAGTTTACGGTCCTGAGTCTTCTGGTAAAACAACGGTTGCACTACACGCGATTGCAGAAGTGCAAAAAGTTGGTGGACAAGCCGCATTTATCGATGCTGAGCATGCTCTTGACCCTTTATATGCTAGCAAACTTGGTGTTAACATTGATGAACTATTACTTTCCCAACCAGACACTGGTGAGCAAGCGTTAGAAATTGCTGAAGCGCTTGTTCGCAGTGGTGCAGTTGATATTATCGTTATTGACTCGGTAGCAGCGCTAGTACCGAAAGCAGAGATCGAAGGCGATATGGGTGATTCACATATGGGTTTACAAGCGCGCTTAATGTCACAGGCTCTTCGTAAACTTTCAGGTGCAATTTCTAAATCCAAAACGATTGCTATTTTCATCAACCAAGTTCGTGAGAAAATTGGCGTAATGTTCGGTAACCCAGAGACAACTCCTGGTGGACGTGCCTTGAAGTTCTATTCCAGTGTTCGTCTTGAAGTTCGTCGTGTCGAATCTTTGAAACAAGGTAACGATATCGTTGGTAACCGTACTCGTATAAAAGTTGTTAAAAACAAAGTAGCTCCACCGTTCAAACAAGCAGAAGTTGATATTATGTATGGTGAAGGTATTTCTAAAGTAGGAAGTATTATCGATATCGGTGTAGATATGGATATTGTACAGAAGAGTGGAGCATGGTTCTCTTATAGTGGTGAGCGCTTGGGACAAGGTCGTGAAAATGCGAAGCAATATTTGAAGGATCATCCTGAAGTTTCGCAAACGATTGAAACTCAAATCCGTTCTACTTACGATCTTAATAAAACTTCTGAAATGGATTTAGCTCACGGTAAAGATGAAGACGACGATTTTGATGAGGAAATTTAACCATAATTAATGGAATCGCCGTTCTAATATAGAGCGGCGATTTTTATATTGAATGAGCTAAGTAGCAAATGAAAAGTTTGGTATATGCTTACGAAGTAACTTTTCATTAGCAAGAAGATGAATCAAGTAGCAAATGAAAAGTTTTAGGAGGTTTTGTTATCGATGAGCGAAATACATTCTGCTCTGGAGCATACTGTTACTGCTGTGAAAATAGATCGTAAAAAAAATAAAGAGTATATACTCTCCATAGAACATATAGAGGAACCAATTGTCGTACACGAAGATATGTTCATAAAATATCGATTAATGAAGGGACAATGTTTAACTTCTTCATTAATTGCCGAGATTATAGAAGTGAATGGCAAATATATGGCATATATTAAAGCTATTCGTTATCTTGGTGTAAAAGCACGTTCAAGTAGACAAATTGCTGACTATTTGAAACGACAAGAATTTAACGACGAACATATTTCGCATGCACTAGAACGTTTGCAAAAGGATGGCTATGTGAATGATGAGCAATATGCTATTGCTTACGTACAATCGAAAACTAGAATTCAGGGCAATGGACGAGTTAAAATTGCTCATGATTTGAAAA
>DXHF01000230.1 GCA_019113605.1 Candidatus Paenibacillus intestinavium | reverse complement strand
CTCTCTGAGTAATATTGTGTATCCGACATCCATATAAAGGAGAAGTCATATTCATCCTCAGTTACTGGTCGCTCATCCTGCACCATTACATTAATAACACCATTATCATTATAATCCCCTACAGCAACTTTAGCTTCTAGCTTAAAGTCTACTAGTCCGGCAATATGTCTGTCTAACAAATCCCATTGCTCTACAGATGGATTCCAAGCGTATAAGCTCACTTTTCTTCCTTCTAATGAATTACCCTGCCAGTTGATCTCCACTTCATCAGTAGCAACTACAGATGAATCTAGCTTGATCTCAAAACGTTGGTATGGGAACTGTTCCGTAGCATCCGTCGTATAGTATTTGCTATCTACTGCACTAATTTCTTGCATCGCTGCTGAACTCATTTCCATCTCAGCTGAAGGTACTTTTTGCTTCGGCGGCTCTACAGTAGATCCACCATAATAAGCATTAAAGCCCGCTGGACGCTTACCATCATAATGGAAGCCACGTTTGAATAGCACAGACATCGGATCCTCTTGCGGATCGGTAACTTTAACCTTTAATGTCGGTGCTAATCCAATATACTTACTACCTGATTGAGGAGTAATCAGCTCAACCGCATTCGGGTTATCATTATCAATTGAGAATGTGACCGTTTCAACTGTACGATTACCTACCTCATCCGTTGCCGTCACTGCAAATGAATAGGCACCTGAAGCTAATGTACCCGTTGAAGTTTCATACGGCAATTCAACAATGTCACCGTTCAATGTTGCCTCAACAGATTGTACACCAGCATAAGTATCGGTAACGACAGCATCTAATGTAAACTCACCATGTAATACTTCTTCATTAGTAATCGAAGCTACAATTGTCGGTGCTGTATTATCAACAATTACCGTTTGTTCAACTTGTTCATTGCCGGCTACTACTTTAACAATATGCTCGCCATCTTCTGTTTCGAGCGTGTTCCAGTCATAAGCAAGTGCCTGTAAGCTGTCATTTGATAGTTCAAAATTGAATGCTAATGCCTCATGCATACCAGCGCTATCACCCATTTTGATGACAGTATCCTTATTATTGAAAGCTGGATCATAAATATTAGTGCCATCCGCCAATATTAGACGCACATTACGAACTTTGAAATCGTCTTTATTTTCTTCCGGACGATCATCGAAAGGACCAGACTTCGTACCTGCACGAATAGCAATTTCATTATTACCAAGCACTAATCGCTCTGCTTCAATTGGAACTTTAATTGTTGTAAATGTGTTAATAGGATCAAGGAATGTATGCAAAATTTCCGTGCCCATCGTAACACCATTCTTGAAGTAATAATTGACATCATTCGCTTCAAATACGAAATACGCATTCGTTTCTAACGCTGCATAAGTATCCAATGCCTCTTGTTCATCAACAAACAGTTGCAATTGGTCTGGAGTTAATGAACTTGAAGCACCTTTCAAAGACGTAATGCCATTTACGATTTGATTATCATTCACGTTCAATCGTGTACTATCATCATTGTTGTTATTTGTAATATTTACTGTATAGATTGGTGATGTTAAACTATTCGGACCGTCAGAGTATTCGAAATAATATGTTACATTATTGCGTCCAATAAATTCAGTCGAATTGACTGTATACGTAAATTGATCTGTTCTATTCTCATCGTATAAATAGCGCTTCGAATAGTCAGGTTCCATATCCGTCTTATAGTATAAAATAGCGGATTTCACAGTTTCATTATCTGTAATTTCTGCTTGAATCGTAAGATCAGTAATTTCATCAACTTCAGTAGCTGCCGTTAGATTATTAAAGACGGGTGCTTCGTTGTCTTCAATCGTTTTCATAGGAACTGCTGGCACTTGATTCGGTAATACAAATCCTGGCGAAGCATCAATCGTCCCTACTGCAAATTCCAACATTTCTGTGTTACCAGCTTGATACTGATAGTGACTACCTTTGTTAACAACATTCGTAACTGAACCATCATAATAGGCTGCAGAAATATCTTGATGTGTATTCGTACCAATAGCTATCCCGCGTCTTGAACCATTCGCGAGTCCATCATTATACAATTTCACAATGTTTTCATTCTCAATTAAATTTGTACTAAACTCCTTATTGAAATCTGCAACTTCTAAAGCTCCATTCGCAGAGTTAATATTCCAAAATACCATTGTATCCATTGCTTTAATAATAATATCCTCTTGCTTTGTAGCCCATACGACGTCAGCTATTATACCGTTATCCGTATAAATATAATACAATTTGTAATCTTTGAAGTTAATGTCTTCATCTGTATTATTGTAGATTTCGATAAACTCGTAGGCATCACTTCCACCTACATTGTTACTGTTCGGCAGTAGCTCTGTTACGAGCATGATAGGAGCCTCTTCACTAGTTGCGTCAGGATCAACAATCGTAATGTCGTAGACGTCCGTCTCAATTGGAGCTCGATCATCACCAACTACTTCTATGTAGTATGTCAGCTTATTGTGAGAAGTCAATTGGCTACTTACGATTGTAGCGCTTTGCTCTGTTAATGTACCTGTCATACCCATTTCTATGTAATCTGGCTCATCATCGAATTTATAATATACTTTTCCATCAACTGTACCTGTAGCATTAGAAATCGCAACCTCAATCGTAAAATCATTCGTAGAGATCAAGCGATATGTACTTGGTGCATGTTGTAAATCAATTGGTAGCACAATCTCATCAAGACGTAATAGCTGATCTGAAGAGATAACACCTGGAGATGCGTTAATTGTACCTGGATTGTCCATCATAACCATCTCTGTACTGCCGTCACTCGGCATACGATAGAAAATACCTTTGTCTGGTTTCGTTTGATCATCGTTTTGATATGAGGCTTGAGAAATTACTGTACCTTTATTATTTTCATCTAAAACTGTTGGATCAACAATTGCTAACGTTCTTGCTTTGCTATTGATCATCCCGCCAGTAGTCGTTACTTTAAATAGATTCGTTCCTTCAACAAGTCCAGTGCTGTAATTGCTATTAAATTGTTCAGGCGTAACGTTTATGACCGCTTCCGTTTGAACCCAGACTACGATAGCTTCATGGGCAGGAATTAATATACTACTGTATTTTATATCCCAATGTGTATCGATCTCATCATAGCTATAACGTAGTTCATAATCTTTGAACT
>DXHF01000229.1 GCA_019113605.1 Candidatus Paenibacillus intestinavium | reverse complement strand
GTTGACGTTAAGCCTGCTAGTTTTGCCTGCTCTGGAGCAAAGATGACTTCTTCAGGTTGTACGCCATCTAATTTAATCAACATTTGCTTCATAACCACTCTGCGCTCACTTTTCTCCCACCAATCCAGTACCTCGCCAATTGTTTGACCAGTTACCGTCAATGCATGCTCACGCAATACACCTAGTTTCCTAAGATGAAGCATCACTTCTGGAACGCCGCCAGCCAGAAAAGCACGTACCGTTGTGTGCGGATGTGGGCCATTTGGTAGTACACTGACAAGTCTAGGAACTTTGCGATTAACTTCGGCCCATTCTTGTACTGTAGGAATACGAAGTCCTGCAGCATGTGCAATTGCAGGAATATGTAATAGAAGATTTGTAGAGCCACCGAATGCAGCATGGACAACCATTGCATTGTAGATTGCATCGTCCGTAAGTATATCCTTCGTTTTGAGCCCACTGCTCGCCATATGAATAGCCGCTCTTGCAGATTGTCTCGCCATTTCATGCCAAATCTCTTGTCCAGATGGTGCTAAAGCAGCGTGAGGAACAGTTAGTCCCATCGCTTCAGCAATAACCTGGGCCGTACCAGCGGTACCTAGAAATTGGCATCCACCACCTGGCGTAGCACAGGCACGACAACCTAAGTCAGCAGCTTCTTCGAGACTCAAATCTCCATTGGCATACCTTGCACCGATGGTCTGGATTTTCCCTGCATCTTCGCCTGATGTTGGCGGAAGCGTAACACCTCCAGGCACAATAATACCGGGAAGCTGAGGTGAGCCTGCTATAGCAAGCATCATCGCTGGTAACCCTTTATCACAAGTACCCACACCAATGACTGCTGCGCGCTGAGGTAGAGATCGAATTAATCTTCTTAGCACAATGGCTGCATCGTTGCGATATGGCAAGGAATCAAACATCCCCGTTGTCCCTTGTGATCTTCCATCACATGGATCGCTGACAAAACCTGCAAACGGTATTCCTCCACTCTCATTGATTTCATTAGCAACTGATTTCATTAAGTCGCTAATTTCCCAATGCCCCGTATGATAGCCAAGTGCGATCGGCTGACCTAGCTCATCCTTAATGCCGCCTTGTGTGCCTAGTATGAGCATTTGCTTGCCAAGCAACTTACTTGGCTTCCAGCCCATTCCAACGTTTTGTGACCATCCGAACAAATCGCCGCTTGGTGAATGCAGTAGCATTTCTGGAGTTAGTGGCAGCTTTCCCGATGGCCCAGCTGCATGAGTGAACAATTGATATTGCTTCTCTGTTAGTGAACCCATAATATCGTCTATTCCCATAGTGATGCTCCCCTTTAACCGTTATAGCGAATGATCAATTTATATCCCTCTATTGGCAATTACCCTTTTATATATACCGTTTTAATCGCTGTATAAAATTCAATTGCTGCTTGCCCCTGCTCACGAGAATGGGAACTAGATTGCTTCATACCACCAAATGGAGCCTGCAATTCAACACCTGCTGTTTCGGCATTTACACGCACCATACCTGCCTCCATATCATGAATGAAGGAAATCATTCTACTAATATTTTGCGTATAAATTGAAGCGCTTAAGCCAAATTCGGAGTCATTAGCAGCTTGAATTGCTTCGTCAAAGCTATCTACCTTGATCAATGCTAGAAACGGTCCGAAAATTTCTTCCTTAGCAATCTTCATATCTAACGTGACATGTTCGAAAATAGTAGGCTGTACAAAGAAGCCATCCTGCAAGCTCTGATCCGTCGGAACCACTCCGCCGACTAATAGAGTAGCGCCTTCCTTTTTACCCTGCTCTATATAATGTAGAACCGTCTTGTGCTGATTCTCGTTGGCACATGGACCTAGCCATGTTGTAGCGTCCATGCCATCGCCTACTTTTAGCCCTTCTACTTTTTCTACAAGTTTTTGTTTAAATTCATCATAAATTCCTTTTTCTACAATGACTTTACTCGTTGCTGTACATTTCTGACCTGTTGATTTCAGACCTCCGCTAATAGTAGCCTCTACTGCTAGATCAATATCTGCATCATTGGCAATAATAATAGGATTTTTACCTCCCATTTCAAGTTGATATTTTGCACCACGTGCAAGTGCCGCCTGACCAACCTGCTTGCCAACATTATTAGAGCCTGTAAAAGTAACACCATCTATTTGACGATGCTCTGCAATGCCTTGACCAATCGTCGCGCCGCTACCAATGACCATATTCAATACCCCTGCTGGTAACTTCGCATCGTGGAAACATTCCATAATTTTGGCTGCTGTGACACCTGTTTCAGTTGCTGGCTTCCATACAATTGTATTTCCATATATTAATGCGGGAGCAATCTTCCAGATCGGAATAGCAACTGGGAAATTCCACGGTGAAATAACACCTACAACACCAAGCGGCGTTCTCGTTGTAAACATTAAAGCTTCAGCATCAGAGGCCGGAATGACATCCCCTACTTTTCGCATCCCTTCTCCAGCATAATAGCGAAGAATAGCAACGCCCCTAGCTGTCTCTCCCTTTGCTTCTGGGAATGTTTTCCCCATTTCTCTCGTCATCGTCTCTGCCACTTCATCAAGTCTAGCTTCTAAAATATTCGCTACCTTGAATAAATAATTACCTCGCTCCACACCTGCTAACTTTCTCCATGCCTGCTTCGCATTGACAGCAGCTTGGACTGCTTCATCTAGATCATCACTTGTTGCTTTCGGTAACCAACCTATCACCTCGTTGCGATGTGCAGGATTAATGCTTTTTTGTGCTGCATCCTTCTGCGGCATATACCATGCCCCGTTGTAGTAATTTCCATATACTTGTTCAATTGCTTTTGTCATTATAATCTCCTCCATATCGAATAATTAATATTTATGCTTTTGCTACACTATTCACTAACTTACCAATGCTTTCAATTTCAATTTCAATCACATCATGCTCTGCAAGTGTAAATTTATTTGGTGGTACAATACATGTCCCCGTAAGCAATACCGTCCCATTAAAAACCACGTTGTCTCTAATTAGAAACGATACTAGCTCTTCAAGCTTACGCTTCAATTGCGATGTATTCGCCGATTCTTCCACAACCATTTGACCACCCCGATAAATACGCAAAGTCATTTCTAGTAAGTATGGATTGTCTACTGTTTCAGCAATTCGTATTGCTGGACCAATTGAACATGATTGGCGCCAAACTTTTGCTTGCGGTAGATACAATGGATTTTCTCCCTCAATATCACGCGAACTCATATCATTTCCAACGATATAACCAACAATCTCACCGGAAGAACTCAGTACAAGTCCAAGCTCTGGTTCAGGAACCTGCCAATTAGAATCATTGCGGATGCATACATCTTGACCTGGTCCTACCGTCCTAGCTGCAGTTGACTTCATAAATAGCTCCGGTCTCTCTGCATCATAAACTTTATCGTAAAAGGTCACTGCATCTAGCTTGCCATCCGTAGCCTCGTAATTTCTTGCTTCCTTACTACGGCCATAAGTTACCCCTGCCGCCCATACTTCTGGAGCATCCAAAGGTATAATGATCTCCAACTCATCCCAATTCACCTTTTTTGTTTCCTTCCCTGCACGATCAGCAACAATATAACTTAATGCGGATTGACCTGCTTTCTGCGCTTGATCAAATACGTCCATTGCATCATGTACATCCAATTCACATAAATATAAATCATCGGAAATTGAACCTATTTTCACTATTCCTTCTTCTACATAACGAATAATTCTCATCTAATTACCCCTTTTGTTTTATAATGTAAAACAGCGTTCCGTTAAATAGTCGGAACTTTATACTTGGCAAAATCTATTTATTCCCTCTATAGCCTAGTTTTACCGATACTTCATCCGCAGACTGTTTCAGCTGCTGAATAAATACCTGTAGTTCTTCATCTCCAACTGATGCTACCATCGTTGATAAGCTTATTGCAGCCTGAATCTCACCATTATGATTGAATATAGGAACCGCGGCGCATCTAACCCCTACTTCATTCTCCTCATTATCAATCGCATAGCCATTAATGATGGCTGCTTCTAATGCTTGTTCATAAGTTTTCGCATTAAGAATTGTCTTTTCCGTCTTCTGCTCGAACGTGATGGTCTTAACTAGATTTTGGCGTAATGGCTGTTCCTGAAAAGCAACTAGCACTTTACCCGCAGCACTTGTGTAAAGGGGGACTGTTCTACCAATACGAGAATAGCGAATCGCAGCCTTCTCCCCTTCAACCTTATCGATATAAAGACCTTCATTTCTTTCTAGTGTGACTAAATGCGTAGTTTGACCAGTTAAAGAAGATAACTTTTTTAAGGATGGACGTACAAAGTCCCGTAAATCTAGCTGATTTAGAAATAACTGTCCCTTCTCGGCAAACCTCATACCAAGTCGATACTTCCCGTTTTCTTCGTCCTGTTGAATATAGCCGTGTAATTGAAGCGTTTTCAATAAAGAGTGAACGGTACTTTTATGAAGAGACATCTTTTCACTTATTTCTGTAATTTTCAACTCTGTTTGCTGTTCATCGAATAAATCAACAATCTTTAAAGCGCGATCAATAGCTTGAATAATTGGCATAGTACACTTAAGCTCTCCTTCCCAATATAGTTTTACATTATAAAATTGTGTTCTGTATATTATATAGATATTTTAGCAGAGTTTTTATTTTTGTATATAGAAAAATTTAATTTAAATGCGAATTGAAACAATTCCTTTGAGCACATCGATCTGCTGGTGTCACGGCATTAACCTTCGATTACATTAAATTTTCTACACTATGCTCATGAGTGCGGAACTTATCTCGTCGATAAATGCGCGTTACTTCTTCAGCTATCGGTTCAAGCATAAGCGCCCAATCGACAGCAGAATCACCACCGCCATTATAACTTTTCTAAAATATGGTTGACATCACCAAATAACATGTTAAACTATTCCTATAAGTTTACTGCGAATTAATTGATGTATTATATAAAATGCCGATTAGATAACTAAAGGCTCCTACGTTCACTTTTATAAGTGAAGTAGGAGCCTTTCTGTTTATACAAGCATTTTATGTTGATTTCAAGTTATCTTGAATCCATGAGGATAAAGTTATAATTAAATCCAAGTAAACAAATCCGCAAACTTGTATATCTATTGCAGAAGGGGCTGATTGAATGGGAGAGAAAATTAAAGTTGAACGTATTACGAAAACATTTTCAGTGCGTGATAACGAACAAAAGTCGTCACTAAAGGAATTCACTGCAA
>DXHF01000228.1 GCA_019113605.1 Candidatus Paenibacillus intestinavium | reverse complement strand
ATATTATTGACACAAACCCCCTAGTCTATTATTCTAGTAATAGTGATGTAACGTTTTATCATATGTGGGCAATATCCACTTAATTAAGTAATATAACCTTGATTATAGCCATCTATTAATGATGAAACGTTTTATGTAATATAGGAGGCAGCATAGTGAAAGATACTAAAATTACGATAAAAGATGTTGCTAGAATTGCGGGGACTTCGGTCGCTACTGTTTCCAATGTAATGAACGGGGCAGGGAGAGTATCCGAGGCTACGAAGCAAAAAATAAACGCAATAATTGAAGAATTAGAGTTTGCGCCAAGCACCGCCGCAAGAAATTTGCGTGACAAGCGCTCATCGCTTATCGCGGTCGTCGTCCCATATATGGAAACGGGGAAGCTCATGGACAACCCTTTTTATTGGCAACTTGTTACCGGTATTGAAGAAGGGGCACGTTCCAAACGGTTGCATATTATTCTTGTTGGTGTAGAGACTGATGAAACATTTTCTTTTATACGTGAACGGCAAATTGATGGCTTAATTGTCATCGGTGCGGTAAAAGCAAGTCCAATTTTAAAGCGCATACAAAAATTAAAGGTTCCCGTTGTGTTTGTTGATAGCTATTTGCAAGATGACCAATTACCGCATATTAGCCTTGATGATGAACTGGGTGGCTATATCGGGACGAAGCATCTACTAGCTTTAGGCCATCGCGATATTATGCTGCTGTCTGGCAAGCTGGGCGAGCAAGGTGTTCACTATTATCGTTGGCTAGGATATTGTCGAGCGCTAACAGAATCAGGAATTGAGTTACGAGAGGAGCTTGTACTGCAAGAGCCAGTTTCAGCTCTAAGTGGTTATCGTATTGCGAGTGCAATAGTTGCTCATGCTACCACTACCAATATTAGCGCCGTGTTTTGTTTATCTGATGTTACAGCAATTGGCTTGCTTAAAGGGCTATACGATCTTGGAATTAGTGTGCCGCAGCAGATTTCAGTAATGGGTTTTGATAATAGCGACCAGGCGAGCTATACCATTCCGGCACTAACAACAGTACATCAAAATATTGCGCAGAAAGGCGAGCAGGCGATTAAGCAGCTCATTGCTTTAATGGATGGAGAAGCAGTGGAACAACGTCAAATCGTGCTTGGTGTCGAGCTTGTAGTCAGACAAAGCGCAACTCGTTATCAACGTTAATTAGAAAAATTCAGTCATTTATTGAAAGGGGTGATGCCACACTTGTACGTAATAGCAACATGATAATGACATGCGGAAGAAACCATCACGATAAAGCGTCCAGTGAAAAGGTATCTAATTTAATTAGACGAGGAGAGTTGGTTATGACATTTAAGTGGAAGCGTTTACTCGTAGTTGCATTATCATTTGCTTTATTGCTACCAGTATGGTCAGCACAGCCTACTACTGTTGAGGCATCCACGGCATCAGGCGCATTAGGTCCAGTTACACCGAAGGATACCGTGTATCAAATTATTACAGATCGCTTCGTAGATGGTGACACAAGCAATAACATACCTGCTGGCTTCGATCCGACTTTGTTCGATGATGCAAATAGTGATGGGCGAGGTGACGGCAATGATTTGAAGCTGTATCAAGGCGGGGATTGGCAAGGGATTATTGATAAAATTCCGTATTTGAAAAATATGGGCGTGACAGCGGTTTGGATTTCAGCACCGTATGAAAACCGTGACACCGTCATTGAAGATCATAAAGCTGGGGGCGGCATGGATCGTTGGACAAGCTTCCATGGCTATCATGTACGCAACTACTTTGCTACGAACAAGCATTTTGGCATGATGCAGGAATTTGAGGAGTTGCGCGATGAACTGCACGACGAAGGAATTAAGTTAGTTATTGATTTTGTAACGAATCATACTAGCCGCTGGCAAAATCCTACACTGGGCTTTGCGGCAGAGGACGGCAAGCTCTATGAGCCGGACAAAACGAGCACTGGTGCATATGCACTCGATGTTAATGGCGAACCGTACGATTACAACAGTGATGGTAAAGTAGAAAATTTACTAGCAGACCCGAACAATGATGTAAATGGCTGGTTCCATGGTCTAGGTGATCGTGGCTCGGACAGCTCGCGTTATGGATTCAGACATAAGGATTTAGGCTCACTTGCTGATTTCTCTCAGGAAAATGCTTCAGTGGTCGCCCATCTGGAAGCAGCAGCATTATTTTGGAAATCCAAAGGAGTAGATGGCTTTCGCCATGATGCTACGCTGCATATGAGTCCAGCCTTTACACAGGGCTTAAAGGATGCGATTGATTCTGCAGCAGGTGGTCCTGTTACTCATTTCGGCGAGTTTTTTATTGGTAGACCAGATCCCAAATACGATGAATATCGCACTTTCCCAGATCGTACAGGTGTAAACAATCTCGATTTTGAATATTTCCGTGCTGCAACGAATGCATTCGGTAATTTCACAGAAAATATGACTGATTTTGGAAATATGCTACTAACGACTAGCGCTGATTACTCCTATGAAAATCAAGCGGTAACTTTCCTCGACAACCACGATGTAACACGCTTCCGCTACATTCAACCTAACAACAAGCCGTATCATGCAGCATTAGCGGCACTAATGACGTCGCGCGGTACACCGAACATTTATTATGGAACAGAACAATATATTAGCTCTGTTGATAGCAGTGATATTGCAGGTCGCGTATTTATGGAGAACGAGGTTGCTTTTGATGAAACGACGACAGCTTACAAAGTTATTCAAGAGCTTTCTGAACTTCGTCAATCTAATGAAGCCGTCGCATACGGTACAACATCAGTGTTGTATAGCACGAGTGATGTAATCGTCTATCAGCGTCAATTTTACGATAAGCAAGTCATTGTGGCAATCAACCGACAGCCAGACCTTCCATTTACAGTGCCAGCGCTGAACACAACGCTTCCGACAGGTAGCTATAACGATGTGCTTGGTGGCTTGCTGTATGGTGCTGCCAATACGGTTAGCAATGTTAGTGGTCAAAACAAGCTTGCTAGCTTCACGCTTTCTGGCGGTGAGGTTAGTGTATGGGAGTACAATCCTTCACTTGGTACAACAACTCCAAGAATTGGTGATGTCGTCTCAACTTCGGGTCGTGCAGGTAATACCGTTTATATTTACGGTACGGGACTTGGTGGCTCGGTAACGGTGAAATTTGGTACGACTACTGCATCAGTTGTAGCGAATACTGACAATTTTATTGAAGTGATCGTGCCTAGTGCAACGCCTGGCTCGCAAAACATTACCGTCACCAAAGGCTCAACCGTCAGCAATGCTTTTGTTTATGAGGTATTGTCAGATGATCTGGTTCAAGTGATTTTCAAAGTCAATGCATCGACGCTGTACGGGCAAAATGTTCATATTGTCGGCAATATTGCTGAGCTGGGCAATTGGAATCCTGCCAAATCAACGGAAGTGATGATGAATCCGAACTACCCTGTTTGGTTCTTACCTGTAAGTGTGCCAAAAGGAACGACCTTTGAATTCAAATTTATTAAGAAGGATGCTTTAGGCAATGTCGTCTGGGAAAGCGGTAGCAACCGCGTCTTTACTTCTCCGTCGAGTTCTACTGGAACAGCAGACACAACTGTGTATACTTGGAATTAGTGAAAACTGAAGTCTGTTTGTTAGTATCTCAGTCGTAGATTCATTAATCGTGCAAAAAAGCTGTAAGGAGATTCTTCCTTACAGCTTTTTATTTTAGGGGTTATGGTTCAGTCCCGACTTTTTAAGTTTTTAGCTGGTTTTGTTTGTTGCTTTTAGTACGATAAAGCTATAAGCAGGCAGTGATAACGACAAGGTGTCTACCGCTGTAGTCGCATCGTTATTGGCAATACACTCCGCACCACCTTCTGCTAGAAGTACGTTCCAGCCAGCTTTAGCTTCATTGGCCAGTTCCAGCTGACTTGCTTCTTGACGAGCGTTTAAAGCAATACGCAGTCGCTCGTCACCATCTCGGCGTTCGTAGACAAGTGTGCCATCATCTTCATGCTGACTTACATAAGTAAAGCTAATATCACTGCTGCGTAGCGCTTTATAGGTATGACGTAAGGAGATTACGTCTTTATAGAAGTTTAACAGCTCTTGATTTTGCGCTTCTGGCTCCCAAACCATACAATTGCGGCAACCTGGATCTCTTTCGCCGCTCATTCCGAACTCATCACCGTAGTAGATGCAAGGTGTTCCTGGGAAGGTAAGCTGGAATAATGCAGCTAACTTCATCTTTTGCTCATCGTCCTTACAAATCGTCAGTAGGCGTGACGTATCATGACTGTCCAACAAGTTAAAAGCAGCTTCCGTGACCTGCTGTGGGTAAGTGGTAAGTTGCTTGCCGATGGCATGGGCAAAGTCCTGTGTATTTAACGTTTGATGTCCGAAAAATTCTAGCACTGCATTGGTGAATGGATAGTTCATAACAGCATCAAATTGATCGCCTTGCAGCCACATCATAGAGTCGTGCCAAATCTCGCCAAGAATATAGGCTTCTGGATTGACGCCTTTCACAACCTGTCTAAATTCACGCCAAAACTGGTGATCTACCTCGTCGGCAACGTCAAGACGCCAGCCATCAATTCCGATTTCTTCAATCCAATAACGGGCGACATCTAGTAGATATTGTTTAACCTCCGCATTTTCTGTGTTTAGCTTTGGCATTAATGGTTCAAAGCCATATGTGTCATAGCTCGGAATGTCGTCAACAACTTGCAGCGGCCATTCTCGAACATGGAACCAGTCTGCGTATATGGAGTCCTTGCCATTCTTTTGAGCATCGACGAAGGGCAAAAAGGTGCGTCCAGAATGGTTGAATACCGCATCAAGCAGGACACGTATGCCACGCTCATGACAAGCTGCCACGAGTTGCTTTAGTTTTTCATTGCTACCAAAATGAGGATCAACCTTCATATAATCCTGCGTATCATACTTATGATTCGTCGTTGCTTCAAAAATAGGTGTGAAGTAGATCGCATTAATGCCTAGCTTGGTAATATGATCAAGATGGTTCATTACCCCTTGTAGATCGCCGCCGAAGAAGTTTTTCGTTGTTGGCTTGCCGCCCCATGCTTCCACATTCTCGGGATTGATGGAAGGATCACCGTTAGCAAAACGTTCAGGGAAAATTTGATAAAATACAGCATCCTTCACCCATTCAGGTGGAGATATTACATCAATGGGATTAAGGAATGGGAAGTCGAAAAGTCCTTCATATTTAATTTCAGGATGTTGATCGAAAAAGCCCTTTTCTAACATATATTTCTTTTGTGTGTCATCAGATAATTCAAAGTAATATACTGTTCTTCTATATTTGGGTTGTATTTCTGCCTTCCAGTAATCGAATAAACCGTCTGTTGCGAGTTTTTTCATAGGTGTAATAGTATCAGTGTGATCCCAGCCGTATTTATCACCGGAATAAAGAACGACCTCCGTTAAATCATTTTTTTTGGTGCGAAGTCGAATATGCAGCGTTTGTTTGTCATAAGCGTATGCCCAGTTTTGTTGACTTCTGTGGTAAACAGCTTCCAAATTCATTGTTATCATTCTCCTCATTGTGATTATATACGAAAAAAGGATTCAACCTCGTAGAAACGAGGTTGAATCCTTAGATTCATTGCCTTTTTATTAAGGAGATTATATCAAGTGTTGAATAAATACTCAAACATTATTTACTAAATTACATTTGTTTTGTTTAACTAACTGGAGAACTAGTTAAAGCTACGAAAGGTTCGCATACGGTAAGCAGCAATGCTAATAATAAGTATCATAATAATACCGCTAATTAGTATGATGGGTGAAGGACCATAGTAGTCTGACAAGGTTGAAAATAAAGCGAGACCTACTGGAGGTGCGACACTAGTTAATGCTCCGAGTAATCCAAAAACTCTCCCTTGAATGTCGGGTTCAATGGCTACTCGCAGCATAATATATATAATCGTCGTACTGAATGAGAAGAGAAACCCTACCAAGAAAATGAATGGCAGTGCAACATAAGCATTTGAAACTTGTGAAATAATAATGAAGAGAGGCCCCATAAGAAGCATACTGCCAAGAATCCACCAACCTCGCCGCTTAAGGCGTTTATCTAATTTCATAATAATTATAGAACCTATCACAAATCCTAACGGTATACAGGCTTCAATGATTCCAAAGACGATCGACTTCGCATGCCATACTTGAATAGCCATTACTTGAATGAGCATGAAAGTAGAGAGGAAGAATAACATGACAACTGGTAATAGAAAAATAGATGCTCTAGCAAACGAATCACGCCATACATAATGGATTCCTTCAGTTAAATCTTCTCTGAACGAGTTGGTTGGCTTAGATGAGCTTTTTGAGCGTTGAAAAAGAAAAGGGCCAGCTAGTAAAAGTGAAATTGCTGATAGGAGAAACGTAGTAGCATCGATGGCTATTGCAAAAGCACCACCAAATAGTGCAACCGCTATACCGCCTAGAGCAAAGCCGGAGATACGAACGATATTATCAGATATACTAATTGCACCTACCGCCTGAGTGAGTTGGTTTTTGCCTACAATCTCGACAAGAGCTGCTTGAAATGCAGGCGAGCGAAAGGTTCCAACAAAGGCAACGATACCAGTCAATATGATAATGTACATATAAGATGTATTAGGTAAATAAATAAGTAGTGCAATGAGTGAAATTAACACGAAACGAATAATGTCTGTTGCTAGCATAAGATTTTTTCGATTGACTCTATCAGCAATAGTACCAGCAAACGATCCAAATAGCATAGTAATGACGAGATGAATAATTACAACCGCCGACATTAAGCGAGCACTTCCTGTAGTTTGAAGAATCCATAAATTTAACGCAATGCTATGAAAGGTACTGCCAAGAACGGAAAGGCTGGTACTAGCAAAGACAAATAGAAAAGCACGATTACGCCAAATAGAAAGTTCCTTTATATCGTCATTAGTTTGAACAAGTACATCTGTCGGGGGGGATATCACTTCGTTATGATTGTCTCGGGCGAGCTCTATCATTAGTCATTCTCCTTTATAGTTGAAATTAGAAGAGGTTAATCCATCGAATCTATTGTTACATGTTCTTCGTTTGACTTAAACGTTTAAGTTGATGTGGAGAACAGAGTTAATTACTCTGCTTGAATTTTAATGTATTTATTAGAAGAACCAGATAAGGGATTATTCATTAACTTTAGCATAAGCTCAAGAGTAACCTCGTATTTCTGTTCTCCATAAGTGAATAACTTTGCTTGCGTGGGGACGATGTCAGGGCAACCAGCATTGCAGATTACCGTTAAAGTAGATGGATCGGTATATTTTGCGGCTAGCACACTAATATATTCGTTAATAATAATACCCGAGCGTCCTTTTTGCCTATTAAGAAAAAGTCGAAGCTCTTGCTCGTTGCTCATGACGTGAATATCCTCAATAGCGAGAGCAGAAACCTTTTTAATAGAAGAAACTAGTTCGATATTGTTAAAATCATCAACAATTAAGTAATGATTAGATGAGGTGGGAGTAGTTATATGCTTCGTCAACAATTGCTCGTAATCATCGACAACTTTATAAAACAATGAATCATCAATTAGGCTGTCAATTACAATCAATGGTACGCCTACTGAAAATAAGCGTGAAATATGGTGGAAAGTATCTGATCGAACATCAATAAGAAATACACCATCAAGTTTTCGTTCGGAAATAATGTCTAATCTGGGTGCAGATGCATCGATACTAGAAAGAACAACATGATAACCTCGTTCTGTAAGGTTGCGTTCCAAATACTCAATAAGGGCTGCGTAACGAAACTTCTTCCAATAACCTTCATTGTTAGCTCGATTAACGAGAATGCCTATAAGTCCTGTTTTCTGCATGACAAGAGATCTCGCAGCGAGATTAGGAATGTATTGTAGTTCTTTAGAGGCTTCTAACACTCTGCAACGAGTTTCCTCTGGAATAGTCTGAGTGCTTACGTTGTTAAGTACATAGCTTACAGTGGCGACAGAGACTTGTGCTAAGTTAGCTATATCTTTCAAAGTCGCTTTCTTCATCGTCATCCTCCTAACAGTTTTCATCGACGTCACGATGTAACCTCTCTGAGATGAAAGTACATCGGAAGCATAATAAAGTAACTTAATCGTTTAAGTAATTATTGCATAAAGATTACAGCTTTGTCTACAGTTATTTCGAAAGTAATAGGAAAAATTATGCAACAATAAGGTTTCTAAATACGTCTTTCAGTGTAATGATATGGTACATCAGGGGAAAGTCTCAGATAAATATTACCTCTACATAATAGATGGGAGAGATATGGAGATGGAGAACAAGAGGAATTTAGCTCATAAAGGTATTGTAGCGCTCATATTAGGGATTATTGCCATACATATGTACATCATAGGTTTTATAACGCAATCAGTTATTCTAATTAGTATATCTGCTATTGATGCATTAATCGCTTTTTTATTAGGAATAACTACAGATAATGATTACGGACATGCAGGTTTAATTATCGGCTTGTTAGTCTTAATTATTTTGGTAATTACCCTTTTTATAGTTAACTAAATGTTAAATGATTAATGAAGAAAGCCCACAAACATATCGCTTTATTAAAGGCGATAAGCTTGTGGGCTTTGAATCTAGCAAGGCGATACAATGAAGAAAGCGAAATTAGAAGCCGATCGTAACAGTAGTTACGCCGCTTGCAGGGGTAACAATGGTACTATTACTTCCACTTTGCCAAGTAATAGTTGAACCTGCTTTTTTGAAGTATTTATACTCTATCGTTGTATTTGCTGGAACACTAACGTCGTAATACCAAGTTGGATAGGCATTAATTACTTGATTGTACATTGGACCAATTGCTTTACTTGTATCCCAATTACCTAGTTCCGCAACACTACCTGTAAGGTATACACTTTGGCCTAACGTAGTTGTTGCGTTGTTCACTACGAATCTAACGGTAACTTGATTACCTGTTAGAATATTATAGTTAGCATAGCTATTACTATCGACTGCAGTGGATGTACGAATTTTCACATTATACTTACCTGCTGTAATGTTGGGCACTACTACTTTAATTTGTGTATCTTCCCATGAAGTAATGCTTGTACCCGTTACAGCGGTTGTACCAAAGTAAACAGTACCCTTCGTCGTTCCGAAGCCGCGTCCATCAATAGTAACAGTATTTCCTGCTTTACCCATATCCGGTCCGATATTACCGATGAGTGGAGCAGAAGTAGCTGTATACTGCCATACACCAACAGCCCCAGCAGCAAGACTGAATGTAGTTACTGCACCAGCACTAGAAGCAGTGATACTATTTCCACTTAGAAGACCACCAAGTACATCTGTGTAGGTACCTGCTGGTAGAGAAGTACTTAGACTACTAATAGATGCACTAGTAGATCCACGATTAACAGCAACGACAGCTACATTATTTCCGAATTTACGTTCATAGATATAGACATCGTTATTAATCCAACGTTGTTGCGTTGTCCCATAAGCAATAGCAGGATTAGATTTACGTAATGGGGCAAGCTTCTTAATGACATTATATGCTGTTGTTGTTTTACTGAATGAAGTCATTTTCCCACGATTACCTGGATCACCGTTACCTGTCATATACTGCTCAGTTCCATAATATATTGCTGGAACACCACGAGAAGTTAAAGTGAAAGCAAGGGCTTGTTCTAATTTACGATTGGAAGCGCCAGTTGCTTGGAAACGATCCATATCATGATTGTCGATAAAAGTTACTTGATCTGCAACTTGTGTGTAGCCTGCAGCTGTACCTGTTAGCATACTGTCCAAACCATACATTGTAGCTGTATTATCACGGAAAACTTGACGGACTTTTTGACCGAATTCGAAGTCAAGCAGGCTCATGCCTGTTTCATTAGCAAAGCTGTAATTTTCAGCACTTATTTCGTTGACACCAAGGAACCATTCTCCGAATGTAAAGACTGGCTTATAACTATGGATGTAGGACATCCAGCTCTTTTGCCATCCGAAAGGCATATGCTTAACGGCATCAACACGAATACCATCGATTCCCATATCGAGCCAAAGTTTGATCGAATCTTTGAAGTAAGTATCAATAGTATTGTTATTATGATTAATATCTGCAAGGTCATATAAATTTCTGTAAATACCATCTTCAGTTGAGGAGAAACTTGTCCCACCATTGTGATGAAACAATTTATTCGTATCATTGGTATAACCACCAAGAAGAGTACCATTGTTGAAAAGTCTGCCGTTATCAGCAAAAGTTGGTTCTGTTTCGGAAGCAGGGGAAGTGTGATTAGGTGCAAAATCAATAATAATTTTAATGTTTTTCCCATGTGCCGTATTAATAAGAGTTTGGAAATCACTCATGCTTCCGAAGGCCGGATTAGTCTTCTTGAAATCACGTGCCCAATACCCATGATATGCAGTGTTATTCACTCCAGAATAATTGATGACAGAATAGATGTTTTCAACAGGTTGAGATATCCAAAGTGCGGTAATGCCCATATCGGAAAAGTAGTTATCATTAATTTTTGATGTAATACCGGCCCAGTCACCGCCACAGTATACTCGTAAATTAGTGCAACCAGAAGAAAATGCAGTGCCGGTTGGATTGTTGGCCGTATTTCCGTCAACAAATCGATCCGTAACAATTTGATATATGACATCTGTAGAGAAGTTTTGCTTGTTGGTAACAGAGGTATCAGGTGCAGCAAATGCAGTAGATTCTGGAGAGACAGGTAGTAGTAGTCCAATCATAAGAACAGCGACAAGAAGTAATTGAATAATAAATCTCGAAGTACGAATAGTCATTAATAATCATCCACCTTTCAATTTGGTTGAACCAACTTTCCCTGAAAGATTACCAATCATGACAGCCTCTTGAATTAGAACTTCCCACCCCCTCAATCGCTCCTCCAAAACAAACAACCCCGGAATTCTCTAAGAAAGAGATCCCGGGGTTGTTTTTAAACTAACAAATCTAATGTCAGTTCAAAAAGGCATAGCCCTTATATTTGGATAGCTTGTGTGTAGTTAAAAATAATTGTAAACGAGTAATTGCAATTATGTCAATAATTATTATTTTTTTTATAAAATCCCTATTTTTATGTTGATTAATCGAAAATGAGGTGATACACTCAACTGCAAATGAAGGCAATGCTACTGAAAGGTACAACCTCGTCTAAGGCGATGTTGTACCTTTTTTTTGTCTGAAAAAGAGGTGGGAAAAGTGAATATTGAGGCATTATATCATAGGCATAAGCAAAATTGGGCCTTCTTGTATAATCAGGATACGATTTTTTTGCGGCTTCGAACGATGAAGAATGATGTAGAAAAAGTACAGGTTAGCTATGGAGATAAATATGATTGGTATAGGACCGAAACCAAAATTGATATGTATAAACATCTTGCTGATGAACGCTTTGATTATTGGGAGGTCAAACTTAAACCACTCTTTGGCAGGCTAAGTTATCGCTTTATTGTGCAGTCAGGTTCAGAAATTATTTATTATGCAGAACGCTGGTGTCAAGAGAATGCAGCTCCCTATGATTTTGGTAATTTCGAATATCCATACGTGAATGACGCGGATTGGATCTGTCCTCCATCATGGGTCAAAGATACTATTTTTTATCAAATATTTCCCGATCGATTTGCGAATGGAAATCCTTTAATTTCACCTGAGAATACTCAAGAATGGGGAACAGTCTCTACAAAAACAAATTTTTTTGGTGGTGATCTGCAAGGGGTTATGAATCATTTGGATTACTTGGTGGAGCTTGGTATTAATGCTATTTATTTCACACCTATTTTCCAAGCAGATTCTAACCATAAGTATGATACGTCGGACTATTATGCTGTCGACAAATGTTTTGGGACTATAGACATATTGAAGGAGTTAGTTGAAGCTTGTCATCAACGCGGTATTCGTGTGCTACTGGACATTGTTTTTAATCATAGTGGAGGTAACTTTCCACCGTTTATAGATTTTATTGAGAAAGGATCAGCTTCTAGATATGCAGATTGGTTTCTTGTGAAGGATTGGTCAGTGGCTCATGGTGATAGTGGAAAACGATATGAGACTTTTGGATTTGAGCATATGCTACCTAAATTCAATACGAAAAATCCAGAATTATGTGAATATTTAGTTAATATATCTTTGTATTGGCTAAATAGCTGTAATATCGACGGGTATCGACTTGATGTTGCCAATGAAGTGGATCATCGATTTTGGCGTCAGTTTAGAGATAGCGTTAAAGCAGTTAAGCAAGACATCTATATAGTCGGTGAAATAATGCATGATGCAATGGCTTGGCTGCAAGGTGATCAATTGGATGCTGTTATGGATTACCCCATTCGCTATGGCGTCATGCAGTTTTTTGCTCATCGCAGCATAGATAGTAAAGCATTTGCGGATATAGTTAGTGCACAGCTGGTGAGTTATCCCTTACAGGTTATAGAAGCTTCCTTCCAGCTACTTGGTAGCCATGATACTGCACGGTTTCTAACTCTATGTGAAGGGAACGTAGATCGGTTAAAGCTCGCTGTTTTGTTTCAATTTACCTATTATGGAGCCCCCTCTATTTATTATGGTGATGAAATTGGAATGGAAGGCTGTGATGACCCAGATAACCGACGCTGCATGATATGGGATCAAGACCATCAAAATGAAGAGCTATTCAGTTATTATAAGAAGCTGATTAGCATTCGAAGGGCCTATCCAGCTTTACGATATGGAGGATATAAATTTCTTCATGCCTTGACTGGGGATCGCAGCCTAGCATTTATGCGTTGGGATGAAGAAGAGAGATTTATAGTAGCTATGAATACGTCAGAGGAAGCCTATTTATTAAATTTGGAGGTGGATGGCGATTGGCAAGATATGTGGACTGATGAAGAACTACATTCAGAATTCCAATCACTTTCGCTTAGATTAGAGGGACATGGTTTTCGATTGCTCAGAAATATAAAGTAAGAAAACATTATTTTAGATCAGGGGAGTGCGTAAGTATGGAAGCTTTAATATGGACGAGCAATAATAGGCTGGAGCTTCAACATATGGAGGAACCAGCAATCATTTCACCTTGGGATGTGAAAATTCATATTCAATTAACGGGAATTTGCGGAACAGATTTGGCAGTCATCTCCGGTAAGGAGCTTGGCGTATACGATGTCATTCGAGGACATGAAGCCGTTGGTATTGTCGTTGAAAAGGGGAGCAGCGTTACCAGAGTAGATATCGGAGATCGGGTTGTTATTGATCCCAATAAAAGCTGTGGTCAATGTCGATTTTGTCTACGGGATATGCCGCATTTATGTGTTGCTGAAGATGGTAGAGGGATGTCTATATCGGGCTTGAATGTTCATGGAACCTTCGCGAAATGGTTTGTTACGCAGGAGGAATTTATTCATCGTATTCCTGATGAGATGTCTTGGGAAACCGCAGTAATGATCGAGCCATTAGCATGCGTGCTGCATAATTTTAGAGAGGCGGGTGTTCGTCCAGATGATCATGTACTCGTGTTAGGTTCGGGGCCGATGGGATTATTATGTCAGATGGTAGCACGACAACAGGCTAGCTTTACTGCAGCTACAGAACTGAATGATTATCGATTAAGTGTAGCCTCAACCATTGCTAATGTAGCTGTAAAACCTGATCAACTAGATATTGCTGCCGTAAATTCATGGTTAGGCGAACGAAAATTTGATGTCGTAATTGATACTGTCGGCAATCAATTAGAAACTGCGGAACGCTGGATTGAAAGAGGGGGGCGAATCGTTCCATTTGGTATCAATGCCCAATACCGCTACACTTGTACACCTACTTCTTTTATTCAAGAAGGAATTAAAATTATTGGAGCGGGTGAATATCGTCATATGTTTCATGAGGCGCTACAACAAGCCGGCGATATGAATCGATTGGATGGATTAGTTACTAAGCGTTATAAGTTGAGTGAATACGAAGATGCTATTGAAGAGTTATTAAGTCAAGGGAAATCATCACAAGAAGAACGTATTGAAACGGTGAAGACGGTTTTTATACCTGCATGAGCATTAGCACATAATGGTGCGAAATGTTGCTGGAAGGTAGATAGTTATGAGCTGAAAGGAGCTATACGGCAATGGAGACGATAAGGGAGTTAACGATTTGGCATGAGTTTAACGGTGAAGGTGATACGTCGATTGAGGTGCTTGAGGACATATGCCAATCGTTTAGTGAACAGTATGGTATTGGGATAAAACTAGAAGTGATGAGCATTGCACAACTTGGAGAAAGCATAAAGGATATCCACGAAACGGGCGAAGGTCCTCATATGGCATTTGTACCTTCGGATATGTCATCTTACAAGAAACTAGGTCGTTATTCCATTGTTCGGCAGGAACTTTGTAACGATATTATTTCAGAGCATATTTTACAATCGATGCAATATGAGGGTGAACAAGTAGGTGTTCCTATTATTACGGGTAATCATTTGGTCCTGTTTTATAATAAAGATTTTTATGACATGATGCCTAGTTCTTGGGAGGAAATAGTGGCTTTGGACAATAAGGAAAAAGATCAAAATATTATTCCGATCGCCGTGGATCTTAAGCAATCCTATAGCTTTATCCCATATCTTACTTCGTTTTCCGGGTGGCCTATGAGAGATGGGAGACCAGATCTTGATACCCAGGAGATGAAAGCAGCATTATCCTTTGTTCAGTCCCAAAAGGAAGTTGGGCATTTAGTTAGCCTGGATGGAGCAACGGCTTTGCTCGGACAATTTATTGAAGGCAAAGTAGGAGCGATTATAACAGGGGAATGGATCTTTAATTACTTAGAAAGGAAAATGGGCAAAAGACTAGGTGTTGGAAATCTGCCTACCATAAATGGGAGAATATCCACCTCGATGTCATCATCCGTTGGTATCGTCTTTCCAAATCAGTCATTAGCTTCCGTGTGTGGTCAACATATACAGCAATTCATTAGATTTATGTTAAATGATGAGAACCAGATGAAATGGGCAGATCGAGTCCAACGAATACCTGCTAGTTCAGTAGTTATGGAGCAATTAAAAAATAAAGATAATCCAAACCTGCAAATGCTAATCAATATGTTGAATACTTGCATTCCCATTCCAGTTAGTCCATATATGATTGCGGCTTGGATAGGAATGGATGCAGGTCTTAGTGAGCTAGAGCATGGGCAAGCCAATGAAGCACATCGGATGATGGTAAGTACTGCAGTAGGCATAGTTGAACAGATTGAGCAATTTCTAAATGAACAGAAGGAGGAACAAATTTTATGAAGGTAACTGTATTTAGTCAAGTATCTATTGATGGGAAATTGACGTTCGGATCAGGCTATTCTAGTAAGGAATTATTTCAATTATTTACAGAGGAAGATATGCAATACATTCATAAGTTTCGTGGAGAAGTCAACGGTATTATGGTTGGAAAAAATACGATACTTACAGACAATCCCTTTCTGACTAATCGTTTTGAGCAGGCGAAAAATCCCGTTAGAATCATTCCAACGAGAACATTAGATATCCCGTTAGAGAGCAATATTTTTGCTGATGACGAGCGTACTATTATCGTTACGACAGAGAATGGTTGGGATGAGCGGAAAAATGAATTAATTCGTCAGAAGGGGAAAGAGGTTATTGTTTGCGGTCATGATCTTGTTGATTTCGATAAACTATTTGAAATATTAGAGACGAAGTACGGCATTCATCATCTTATGGTAGAGGGTGGCGGATTGTTGAACTGGTATGTATTTGATCAAAACTTAGTTAATGAAATTATACTGATGCAGCTACCCATTATTATCGGTGGCACTGCCAATATATCACTCGTAGATGGACAAGGCTACAATCAACTTTCCTATACGAAGCGATTCGAAGTTGCAGATATACAGTTAAAAAGTAATTACACATTAATGCGCTATATCAGATCAGAAGGGGCTCTGCATGACAATAAAAAGCTTAGTTAATGGGAAGAGGAGTGGGCATGGAGTTAAACGATAATAAAGCATTTTATAAAAATCTATATAAGCTAGCCATTCCGATTGCACTACAGAGTTTAATTATGGCAATGCTTTACATGACCGATCAGATCATGGTCGGTCAGCTTGGAGATGTTGCGATCGCATCAGTAGGTATCGCTAGTAAAATTTTTAGTGTTATTTCGGTTGTTCTAGCTGGACTAGCAGCTGCACTTTCCGTGTATGCTGCTCAATTCTGGGGCAATAAAGACACGAAAAGTATTTCACAGTTGCTTGGTTTGGCACTTGCAATAGGGCTTTCTTTATCTGTGCTATTTTCAATTCTAGTGTTTTTTAAGCCAGAGATGCTTTTATCCTTATTTACAACAGATAGCCAGGTGACTGAGGAGGGCTTTATTTTCCTGAAAATTGTAGCATTAAGCTATGTACCAACTATGCTTACAATGCTTTACTCAGCAATACTACGAAGTACAGGACATGTAAAGTTTCCAATGTATGTTAGCTTATGCACAGTTATCATTAACATCATATTAAACTATTTTCTTATATTTGGTAAATTCGGATTTCCGCAGCTTGGCTTGGCGGGTGCAGCGTACGCTACGGTCATTTCAAGAATTGTTGAGTGCATACTTATTATTGGTGCTGTTTATCGTTATCGACTACCTGGAGGAGTGGCAATTAAGGAGTTAATTCAAGTATCCAAGCCACTTACAAAGAAGTTTCTAGTGACTATGTATCCGATCGTTTTAACGGAATTGGTGTGGGTGTTAGGTGAAGCAGTGTATGCCATCATTTACAGCAGAATGGGAACAACAGAGATGACTGCAATGACGATAACCTTCCCACTACAAGGATTAATGATCGGCTTGCTTGCTGGTTTGGGAGGGGCTGCAAGTGTTATGGTAGGCAATCGTTTAGGTGCTGGAGACCATGCTACAGCGCGGGAGTATGCTCAAAAACTCGTAAAAATTGGAATTCTCATCTCGATTGGATTAGGTGTGTTAATCGCGTTTCTAGCCCCACTGTATACAAGGTTTTTCCAAATATCAGAGGAAGCTAATCAATTATCTATCTACGTTATTTGGGTTTTTGCTGCTTTCATATGGGTGAAGGTGGCCAATATGATCATTGCTGGTGGAATTCTCCAAAGTGGTGGAGACAGTAAATTTGTATTTATTATGGAGTCTACAGCTACTTGGTTAATTGGAGTCCCACTAGGTTTACTTTTATCTTTTGTATGGAAACAGCCTTTGTTCTGGGTCTACTTTTTTCTATCACTCGAAGAAGTCGTACGATTTACGATTGGTTATATGAGATTCCGTTCAGGAAAATGGCTACGAACACTAATCTCCAACTCGGAAAATCTCTCAGCCTAAGTAAAGTATAATCGTTCAAAAAAGGGGGAAACGATATGGATACTGTTATGAACGGTGTCGCTCTTGAACCTTTAACACATTCACAAAAGAGAATTAGTTATGTGGAGTTGCGATATCCGAGTAGTCCCATTCATGTGGTGGGCTTGGTAAGTATAATAGAGGGCAATGTCAATTTTTCATTACTTGAGCAATCTATTTCTTTATTTGTAAGCCAACATGAAGCCTTCCATCTTAAGTTCACAGAATACGAAGGTGAAATAAAGCAGTATGTTTGGCGAACTAAGGAGCCTATAGCCATTGAGTTATATGACTTTTCTGGTGAAGAGAATGCTGAGCTTGTCATGCAACAATGGGTTGAGAAAGAGGCAACACGGGCGATTTCAATTACTGACGATCAGTTGTATAAGTTTACGATGTTCCGCCTTG
Organism: Candidatus Paenibacillus intestinavium; assembly: GCA_019113605.1. Classification (GTDB taxonomy): domain Bacteria; phylum Bacillota; class Bacilli; order Paenibacillales; family Paenibacillaceae; genus Pristimantibacillus; species Pristimantibacillus intestinavium. Next base: position 25,026 of record DXHF01000228.1, on the reverse strand, counting down.
ATAGTGTACGAACAGGTTTGCTTATTAAGCTACATCATATTATTGCGGATGGTTGGTCGGTACAACTGTTAACAGAAGGTATTGGCAAGATTTACATGAACCTATTGAAAAACAGTGAATACGAAAAGCTACAGCCGCCAGGGTACTTGAATGTCATTTCACAGGAAGCAAAGTATTTCTCAAGTTCTCGCTGCCAGCGTGATCATACATTTTGGCTGAAGCAATTTGCAACATTACCACAACCACTTTTTACAAATGACGATCCAAATGATGTAGAAGGCAGTAGAGCCTCATTTTTATTAGATAAGTATACAACAGCAGCTATTAGGCGATTGGCGACATCTCTGAATTGTTCCGATAACACGATTTTAACAGGGTTAGTACTTCTATATTTGCACCGAAGTTTGAAAAGGGATGATCTAGTTATCGGTACTCCTATATTCAATCGATACGGTCAATTAGAGAAAGAGATATTCGGAATATTTACAAGTAATATGCCCTTGAGAGTACAGATTGAAAGCGGCGAGACGGTAGTGAGCTTCCTTACTCGACTCAAGGAAATTACAACGTCTTGTTATAGGCATCAAAAATATCCTTATGACCTATTAGTACAACAATTAGAACTTAGACGTAGTGGTAGAGAGCAGTTATTTCAAGTCACAATGAATTGTTTCAATACCAAGATGTTAACGGAGTTAAATGGATGGCAGGTAGAGCACCGAGAGATTTATAATGGTCATCAGTTAAACGCGCTGCAGTTTGTTGTGAATGATTGGAATGGCAAAAATGAACTTACTGTCGATGTACAGTATAAAAACAATTTGTTTTCAGAAGAAGATATCGCGAATATGATTCGTGCTCTACAAAACTTGCTAGATCAAATGATAGAAAATCCTAATAGTAGAGTAGCAGAACTCTCTTTGTTAAGGGAGACGGAGATTACACAATTACTTGAAACATTTAATCGTACGAATCTCGATGTACCTCGTAATAAATTAATCCATGAGTTGCTTCAGGAGCAAGCGGTACTAACACCTCATCAAACGGCACTTGTGTTTAAAGGAAAAGAGCTTACTTATGATCAATTGAATAAACAATCTAATAGAATAGCACACCAGCTTCGAGAGCGGGGCGTTGGTGCCCAATCAATTGTAGGAATTCTTGCGGAGAGATCTCTTGAGATGATCGTTGGAATCTATGGAATTATGAAGGCAGGTGGAGCTTATTTGCCTATTGATCCAACATATCCTCAGGAACGAATTGATTACGTTGTGCAAGACAGTGGGGCACAGATTATTCTCATTGGTCAGCAACTACGAGAGAGGATAGTATTGTCTGTAGAAAATATTGATTTAATGGAGCTAACCATTAATCTAGCATCTAATGGGGCTGAGGACGCATGGAAAGGGAAAAACATCGAGCAGGCAGAGTTAAGGAAGAATCCCTCCAATGTGAACGATCCCCATGATTTGGCATATATCATCTATACATCGGGATCAACTGGAAAGCCGAAGGGTGTCATGATTGAACATCTATCCGTTATTAACTTTATACGAGCGATTCAAGCGAAAATTCCGATGAATGGGGATTATAGTATATTATGTGTGACGACAATATCTTTTGATATTTTTGTTCTAGAAACATTGGTGCCACTGTCTTCTGGAATGCGTGTCATTATTGCGGATGAGATGGAGCAGGTAGATGGTGAACAGCTTAATCAATTAATTGTGGAAAAGGATATTGATGTACTGCAGATGACGCCATCTCGGATGCGGCTTTTGTTGGCAGAAGGACTTGAACATCAAGCTTTCAGACAGCTGAAAGTTATTATGCTTGGTGGAGAGCCTCTACCTATGCCGTTATTTAAGCAGCTGCGAGAACAAACCTCTGCTCGGATTTTTAATATGTATGGTCCTACGGAGACGACAGTATGGTCAACAGTGCAAGAGTTGACTGATGAAGAGTATATTACGATTGGTGTTCCGATCGCGAACACCTCGATTTATATTTTGAATGAGCATAATGAATTGTTGCCCATCGGTTCATCAGGGCAATTATGTATCTCTGGTTATGGGCTAGCTCGTGGTTATTGGAATAGACCAGAGCTAACGGATGAGAAATTTATTGAGCATCCATTTGTTGCAAATGAAAGATTGTACCTTACTGGTGATTTAGCAAAATGGCTTCCGAATGGTCAAATTCAGCATTTAGGACGTATGGATGATCAGGTGAAAATTCGAGGCTATCGAATAGAATTAGGGGAAATAGAAAGTTTACTTTTGCAACATCCCTTCATAAAAATGACGGCTGTAAGAGACTTGAAAAGTGATGACGGCACTCATGAATTAGCTGCCTATGTAAGTATGACGAGAGATATCGAAATGACAGAGCTAAGAAAATATTTGGGGGATAAACTTCCCCAATATATGATTCCATCTTATTTTGTACCATTAGAGCAATTACCTCTTACACCCAATGGCAAAGTAGATCGAAAGGCCTTACCTCAGCCGCAAAGGAGTCGGCAGCATAAGCAAAGCAATGAACATATGACAGAGCATATTTTGGAAAGAACAATAAGAGGCTGTTGGTCACAAATTTTATCAGGACATCGCATAGAGGAGGATGACCATTTTTTTGAAATTGGTGGACATTCTTTGCATGTGCTAAGAGTGGTTTCTCTAATGAAGGAAAGAGGGATTCCGGTTCAAACTTCAGATTTGTATAAGGCACCAACGGCGATTAGTTTAGCAGATTTGCTAAGGGAGCGTCATGGTGAATTTGAGTTTACGCCTTGGAATGAGGAGGATCATTCATCTTCAGTGGCTTCATTGATTTCGATTAATCATGCGATAAAGACGAATGTCGATGCCTATGGTTGGGAACAGGTTAATTGTTTTACGAAGCCGATGGCTATATTATTTGAATCCTTTCAATCCGGTTATTTCGATCTGTTTTTATTTTATTACAACTACTATATGACCTTTTTCCCTGACGATTGGATAGAACAACCGTTTGAGAGAGAGAGTGAGCCACATGCCCATTTCTTTAATTTATATGAGCAAGAGTTGAAATCCGTATTCCACTTAGACATCCATACAAACAAATATACCAATGTCAAAGAGTTAAGAATTTTACTTAGGGAAGAGCTACAGAAGGAGCACCGTATATTAATTCCTGGTGATTTATGTGGTTTATATTACTCGAACCACTATATGGGTGAACCGCATACGCATTACTTTATTGTGAAAGGTTATGATGCTAAGCGTGATCTTGTTTATATACTGGATAATATGCATATTGAGGATGGTGCAAAGCCAATTTATCGGGATTTTGTCATTCGAGTAGATGATCTTGCTAAAATGGGTCAGTATTATGCGAACAATTGGTGTCCTGCTGGAACAATTCCTTCATTCTGGTCCGTAAGCAATATGGATAACAAGCCCTCCTCTACTACTTGGTTAACCGCTTTGATAGATCATCGTAATCAATTAGAGAGATGGCATAAAGGGGACTCCACCATTTCCTTTATCGAGGAGGAGATGCTACATGAAATTGAGGAGCAACAGGACACGTCACGGATAACGAGACTCATTCCGTTGACGAATTATAAGTCGGTTTATTATGACCTTCTCTCCAACTACATGGGAAAAGCTGATGTGGGCGTTGAGCAGATAGATGGCATGAATGCTCTCAGTATTACTATCCGCGAGGAGTGGGAACAATTTAGGTTAACTTTATTTGATCGAATGGCAGATCATGTTTATGAAGTGAATGATTTATATTCCGAAGTAGAACGAATTAAAGTAAAGGAAAGAGAGTTCTTTGACAGCGTACGAGGATTGTTAATAGAAGCGAAGCTTGAAACGGGATTTACTAATGAACAGATCTCCGTTGAAAAAGGACAATGGCTAGAGCATAATCCTAACGGGGCAACAATGGTTCATGAAAATGAGAGTATTACGATGATTCACACGGTTCATAGTATCGACGATACTTGGATTACGAAGGATGAGTCTGCTCAATGGCTTATGCAGCCTAGTTATGATCATTTTTCGATAGAAGCAAAAGTGATCAATCATAATAAATATGGTCCTTGCTTCCACAGCGGTCTTATCGTGAAATTTAATGATCAAAGTAAAATGATGTTCGGCAATGCTAGACGGAAGCTGTTAGCGATATTCTATCCGGAGCGTACAGAAAACTATGAATTGTTTGTTAGACCTGATATACAAGAAATGCATTATTTACGAGTAGAGGCTAAGGCTGGGGAGCTAAGTTTTCTAGTGAAGTATGAGCAGGAGGCTGATTGGGAGCTGCTATATAAACAATCAACGGTGCAGCCAATACTTAGTGTTGGTTTGTTCTCGAAGACTTGGGAGCCGACTGATCATCGTAGTCAATTTTCACAATTAACGTTTCATGAGAAAGGATGAGGATTCAGTATGAAGGCATATCGTGATGATAGACAGTTGAATGATCTGAATAAAGAAAATCATGAACCACTGAAACGTATCGCCCAATTTATTCAGGAGCGACAACATAATGATACTCAAACACTTTGGCTACCTGCCATCTGGAATACATGCGGCTATCAACATATTATTGAACAGAAAGGAGGCGAAATTCTCGTACCTGCCTTTCATTTTTTGCATGCACATATTAATCAATTATTTGCAGATGCTGCGAGTTACAAACTTACGGATACAACTAATTTGGATGAAAGTGTTATATATTCGACTTTAATCCGTTATTCAACAGCGTGGGACTATAATCACGATGGTAGTATACAATCTGGAACGTTTTTGAGGACAATATTATTACTTCCTTTAATGAAGCAAATGGGAGTTAATATTCTCTATATGCTGCCTATTACGAGATATAGCGCGATTAACTTGAAAGGGGATATTGGTTCCCCTTACGCGGTACAATCGATGTTTCATCTCGATGACAATCTTCACGATACGCTGCTTGATGAGCTGACGGACTTTACGCTTAACGATGAAATGACTGCGCTCGTTGAGGCTTGTCACTTGCTAGATATCAAGGTAACAGTGGACTTTATTCCCCGTGTTACTGCTAGAAATAGTGAAATCATTCATGACCATCCCGAGTGGGTGTATTGGATTGAGAAGGATGCGCTAGAGGAATTTGCACCTCCTCATATCCCTGAGCTTGGCTTTTTCGAAGAGTGTACACCAGATAAGTTGGAGACTGTATATCAAAGCAAGGAGACTGCAGCTTTTCTTGAAAAGTTTTCCTTACCTCCCAATGAGCTTCATACGGAATTATGGGAGAGGCTTAAGCTTCAAGCAAAAAATAGCGGGGAAGAATTGCTTGAACTAGTGGAGCGGGAAATGGCAATAACGACAGCGCCCGCACATTCAGATTGGATTAATGATGTGCAGCCTATATGGACAGATATTACGTTTCTTAGACTGTATTCCGACTTCTCACCATGGGTAAGGGAGTTGATACCGACAGATCAAGCGCCATATGTTCTATTTGATACGATTAAGTGTAACTACTACCCAGCTGAACAACCGAACAGAGAGCTGTGGGATCTGCTAATCGAAGGTATTCGTTATAATCTAAATACGTATAAAGTCGATGGATTTCGCATTGATATTGGACATGTATTACCCGTACCTTTATTGGAGGAAATGTTTCATACCATTAAACAAATGAAGCCTGAGGCACTTCTTATTAGTGAGGATCTCTTTAATCGCAATCACAAGAAAGCAGCAGAAGTAGGCTACAATATTATGCTCGGCAGTGGCTGGAATATTATGACTGATATTAGCAAGTCTAATTTGGTCTCTTATTTAAGTGATTTGCCTAGTATGAATATTCATATTTTTGCTTGTGCCGAGACAGCTGATACACCAAGAATTACGAGTAGAGGAGGCGTTCAACTAGCAAGAATGATTGCAGTATTCAATCATTTTTTACCTAATGCAATTCCATACATTACGACTGGTTTTGAAGTGAATGAGCAGCAACCACTCAATTGTGGTCTAGGTGACAATACTGATGGAGCGGATATTCCAAGAGCTTTCTTTAACCAGATGAACATTGATTGGGCATCTCCTTCGACAATGATTGCGCTTCTAAGCAAGCTCCATGAATGCAAGGTACAATGGAAAGTTTTAATTAGGCCAGAATATTTCTTTATTGCGGATTCTCCAGAGGATATTGTCGTGTATGGGTATATGCATAATGGACAAAAACTGATTTGTTGCTTTAATCTCAACGGAGTTGAGACACTGCCCCTCACTATCAAGGAATATAGTTTAGATGGTAATTCATGTGTACTAGAGCTAGATAGCATAGGGGGAGAGGAAATATGGAGTTGTAATGGAGCAGAGCTTACACTTCGTCCTCATCAAGCGGTAATCTTAAGCAGTGGTCTCGCTTAAGGATTGGCAAGGATTCCTCAAGTAAAGAAGAGACAGCTTTCGTGGTGCACATTGGTGCAAAGGAATGCTGTCTCTTCTTATCATTAGTTATAATGTAGCTTTAACAATACTATATCCGAAGGCTGGAAGTTCGATTACTAGACCATCTGGAGTTAGAGCTAGAGATTGATTCGTAACGATATCGATCCATTGCTCCTGTTCAACTTCTAGTTGGCAATGAGCTTGCTTCTCGGAATTATTTATAATGATGATAAAGGAATCTGTCTTATTCCAACGCTCATAGACAAGTATTTGCTTATTTTCTTGTGGAATAAAGCGTAATTCACCAGTTCGTAGAGCAGCATATTGCTTACGAAGTTTGATCGTGCTTTGGAAGAAGGCAAGGAGATTTTGGTCTTGCTTGTTAGGATCCCATACCATACATTTACGGTTATGTGGATCATGCTCACCATCAATTCCAATCTCATCTCCATAATAAATACATGGCACTCCATAAAAGGTAAGTTCGAATAAATAAGCTAGCTTTAAGCGTTCTTTATTTCCTCTGCATAAAGTTAGCAGACGCGTTGTATCATGGCTCCCCAAAAGATTGAAGGATGCCTCTGTAATTTGACGGGGATAGCTAGCAATCTGTGATTGAATAGAATTAGAAAAACTATCTGTATCTGTTTTTCCATGGGCAAAGAAGTTAAGAAGGGCATTAGTGAACGGATAGTTCATAACGGCATCAAATTGGTCGCCTTGAAGCCAAGGCATAGAATCATGCATAATTTCACCTAATACATAGGCTTCTGGATTAGCATTTTTAACGACAGTTCTGAACTCACGCCAGAACTGATGATCCACTTCATTCGCAACATCTAGACGCCAGCCGTCAATTCCAATTTCTTCAATCCAGAATTTTGCTGCGTTAAGAAGATACTCTTTGACTTCAGCATTTTCAGTATTGAATTTTGGCATAATGGGTTCAAAGCCGAATGTGTCATAGGTAGGGATGCCATCACGAACCTCAAGTGGCCACTGGCGAATATGAAACCAATCTGTATATGGTGATGATGCTCCGTTTGCTAATAAATCAACGAAGGGCTCAAATGTTTTTCCACAGTGATTGAATACAGCATCTAGTAGGACACGAATGCCTCTATCGTGGCAGGCATCAACTAGCTGCTTTAAAGTTTCATTGGTGCCAAAGTGAGGATCTACCTTGAAATAATCTTTTGTATCGTATTTATGATTGGTTGTAGCCTCAAATACAGGATTGAAATATATTGCATTAACACCTAGCTCGGTTAAGTAATCCAGATGATCCATTACACCTTGTAGATCACCGCCGAAAAAGTTAGTAGGAGTGGGAGCCCCGCCCCATGGAAGGACGCCTTCTGGATCATTAGATGGATCACCGTTTGCAAATCTTTCAGGAAATATTTGATAAAAAATAGCATCCTTCACCCATTCAGGTGGAGAAATGACATCAATAGGATTGAGGAATGGGAAGTCGAAAAGTCCTTCATATTTAATTTCGGGATGTTGATCGAAAAACCCCTTCTCTAACATATATTTCTTTTGTGTGCCATCAGACAATTCGAAGTAATATACCGTTCTTCTATATTTAGGCTGTATTTCTGCTTCCCAGTAGTCGAATAAACCATCTGATGCAAGTTTCTTCATAGGTGAAACAGCGTCGGTGTGCTCCCAGCCGTATTTATCACCGGAATAAAGAACAACCTCTGTTAGATCATCTTTTTTTGTGCGAAGACGAATATGCAGTGTTTGTTTGTCATAAGCGTATGCCCAGTTTTGTTGACTTCTGTGGTAAATAGCTTCCAAATTCATTGTTATCATTCTCCTTTATTGTGATTTTACACGAAAAAAAGGACCCAACCTCGTAGTTACGAGGTTGAATCCTGAGATTCATTGCCTTTTTATTTGAATTAATTATATCAAGTATGGAATAAAAATTCAAACATAATTTACTAAATATTAAAAAAAATATAAAAGGTGATGAAATGGATAAACCATTAAATATTCTCGAGGTTCAGTGGATAGCGTTACCTAAGCACAAGGATTGGCAAGATAGAGAGCTAGCTCAATATGTATTAGATGAAGAAGAGAATGGGGTATATGAGCGATATCATACAAAACGTAAGAGGTTGGAGTTTGTTACGGGACGTGCCTTAGTAAAGGAGTATATTGGGGAGAAGTATGGTGTTGCTAGCGATAAAATTAAACTAATTAAGAACGCATATGGTAAGCCTGTACTTGATAAGAGCTCTATTCGGACAGAAGGACAAGAAATTTATTTTAATATTACTCATACAGATGAGATAGTTGCAGCAGTTTTTGGTCATAGAGAGCAGGTTGGCATCGATGTGGAACAAGTGAGGGAAGATCATCGTTCTATTATGACCTCCGTTCTAACGTCAAGAGAATTAGATTATGTAAACAGTCTTCCTTATAACGTAATTGAAATACTTTGCATGATCTGGACACGTAAAGAAGCTCGATTAAAGGCAGAAGGTTATGGACTGTCTCGATTACTGAATTCGATTGAAGTACCATTATCATTAGAAAAAATAGAGGCTGAAGGTTATCATTGGGAATCACATCGTTTGCCTAATAACCACTGGCTATCGATTGTAGTAGAGGGAGGTCACAGATATTCCATGTTGATAAAGGAAGTGAAATGGGAGGAGCTCGTTCAGCGTATAGACGGTAATATTAGGAAACAGACAACCCAGCAATTCCCTTGAAATTCAAGAGTTTACTGGGTTGTGTGAAACAGTCAACTAAGGTAGTGATTTAATAATCCGATAGTTGTAGGCTGCAATCTCGATATGAACTTCTTTGGACGTTGCAGTAAGGGTTTGATCATTAACGATATCGATCCATTGTTCTTGTTCGACAGCAACTGAACAATGGGTAGGTTCCTCGGAATTGTTAATAATGATAATAAATGAATCCACCTCATTCCAGCGTTCGTAGACGAGTAATTGCTTATTATCTTGTGGAATGAAGCGCAATTCTCCAGTACGCAGTGCATCATATTGCTTGCGTAGTTTAATTGAGTTCTGGAAGAAAGCTAGAAGCTCTAGATCCTGCTTATTCGGGTCCCATTCCATACATTTTCGATTAAGAGGATCATGTCCGCCGTCCATGCCGATTTCGTCCCCATAATAGATACAAGGTACGCCATAGAAAGTAAGTTCGAACAAATAGGCTAACTTCAATCGTTCTTTATTACCGTTACATAATGTTAGCAAGCGAGTAGTATCATGGCTACCCATCAGATTGAAGGATGCCTCGGTAATTTGTAATGGATAGCTACTGATCTGAGCTTGAATAGCACTAGCAAATTCATCGGTATTGATTTTTCCATGAGCAAAGAAATTAAGTAGAGCATTGGTAAATGGATAGTTCATCACGGCATCGAATTGATCTCCCTGTAGCCAAGGCATAGAATCATGCATAATCTCTCCTAGTATATATGCTTCTGGATTAGCAGATTTCACTGTGGTGCGGAACTCACGCCAAAATTGATGATCTACTTCATTCGCTACATCTAAGCGCCATCCGTCAATACCGATTTCATCAATCCAAAATTTGGCGACATTAAGAAGATACTCCTTAACTGCTTGGTTTTCCGTATTTAATTTTGGCATAATTGGTTCGAAAGCGAATGTCTCGTACGTAGGTATTCCATCTTTAACTTCAAGTGGCCACTGACGAATATGAAACCAGTCTTTATATGGAGAATCGGGACCGTTTGCTAGCAAATCAACGAATGGCTCGAATGTTTTGCCAGAATGATTGAATACAGCATCTAGTAATACACGAATACCTCTGTCATGACAGGCATCGACCAGCTGCTTCAATGTTTCATTTGTGCCGAAATGCGGATCTACTTTGAAATAATCTCTCGTATCATATTTATGATTGGTCGTTGCTTCGAATACAGGAGTGAAATATATCGCATTAATGCCAAGCTCGGATAAGTAATCAAGATGATCGATTACACCCTGTAGGTCTCCGCCGAAGAAATTTGTCGGCGTAGGAACACCACCCCATGGAAGCACACCCTCTGGATCGTTGGATGGATCGCCATTAGCAAATCTTTCAGGGAAGATTTGATAAAAGACAGCATCCTTCACCCATTCTGGCGGAGTCATCACATCAATGGGATTAAGGTAAGGGAAGTCAAATAATCCTTCGTAGATACGATCAGGCTGCTGTTCTACAAAGCCTTTTTCCAGTAAAAATATCGTTTCAGTTCCATCATGTAATTCGAAATAATAGACAGTTCTTTTGTATTGTGGTTGTATCTCTCCTTGCCAATAGTCAAAGAGCTGATCGGAAGCTAATTTTTTCATCGGGGTAGAGGCATTTGTGTGATCCCAGCCATATTTATCGCCTGAATGAAGGGTGACCTCAGTTAGATCATTTTTTTTCGAACGCAAGCGAATATGTAAAGTTTGTTTGTCATAAGCGTATGCCCAATTCAGTTGACTTCTGTGATAAATAGCTTCGTAATTCATGGTCATCATGCTCCTTTATATGAAATTTAGATACAAAAAAGGATTCAACCTCGCTTAATTGCACGAGGTTGAATCCGTAGATTCATTGCCTTTTTATTTGAGGCTATTGTATCAATTGCCTGAAAAATTTGCAATTGGAAATTTACTTAACTGTTAAAAATATCGAATGATTACTAGTACCCATTCGCTTAATAGGGCGTAAGACTTTTGTAATAACAGGATCAAGGGAAGGGGACCAATTTGTAAAGGGAATTTCGTAGATTTACTCGCATAAATTCTCCTATATATATTGCATTGTTGTTTGCATATTTACAGTTTCGGTTGGTGTGGATTATGATAAAACTGTAAGCGTTTACTAGTTCATGGTCATTGACAAGGAATGTTAAGGAGGTAGTAATAATGAATATTCGCTTTGATCGTTTTCCACAAGGTGTGGCAAAAGCGATAACACTAAGTTTTGATGATGGTAGAGAGTATGATCGTAGGTTAGTAAAGCTCTTTAATGATTATGGGTTAAAGGGAACTTTTCATCTAAATAGTGGGTTTTTGGGCCGTGAGAGCTATCTGGAAGCAAGTGAGGTTGCAAAGTTATTTCAAGGGCATGAAGTTTCTGTTCATACGACACATCATCCATTCCTTGAACAGTCACCGCAGGAACAAATCATTTATCAAGTCGTGCAGGATCGTCATGTGTTAGAGGAACTAGTTCGTTATCCGATTAGAGGGATGAGTTATCCATTTGGCACGTATAATGATTCTGTCAAGGAGCAACTTCAATCCATCGGTATAGAATATGCTCGGACTGTCGCTAGTCATGGAGGATTTCATATGCCTGAAAATAAGTTAGAATGGCATCCAACATGTCACCATAAACAAATGCTTGATGCAGCAGATCAATTCTTGAATGTAAATCAGAGACATTCGAGAATGAGTTTACTTTATGTATGGGGACATAGCTATGAATTCGAGAATGATCAAAATTGGGAGCTTATTGAGCGATTTGGTGAAAAAGTTGGAGGGAACAATGATATATGGTATGCAACTAATGCTGAGATTGTCGCATATACGAAGGCGCTACAAGCATTACGCTTTACGATGAATTGCCATGTTGTGCATAACCCTACTGCTACTGATGTTTGGATAAGTGTACAGGACAAGCCTATTGAAGTGAAAGCAGGAAGTATAGTGGATTTAAGCTAACGCACGAAGGCGGAAGAAAGCTGAAGTACAGACGCACTAAATATTACATTATTAGAGGGAAACAAAAAGGGATGACAGTCTTGTTACGCAGTTTATTGCGTAGCAAATCTGTCATCCTTTTATTTATGAATTGAAGTAATTATTTTTAAAGACCTTCTAGGAAGCGTTCGGCTTCAAGTGCTGCCATACAGCCAGTACCTGCTGCTGTAATCGCTTGACGGTAAGTCGAGTCTTGTACGTCACCACAAGCGAACACGCCAGGGATATTTGTCGTCGTTGTACCAGGTTTTACGATAATATAGCCACTCTCGTCAGTCGTAATTTGTCCGTCAAGGAATCCAGTGTTAGGAGTATGGCCGATTGCAATAAATACGCCATCAGTTTCGATAATTTCCTCTTCACCAGTCTCATTATTAAGAACTTTAAGACCTGTAACACCCATGCCATTAGCAAGAACTTCAACCGGTGTGCGGTTAAGTGCCCACTCGATTTTTTCATTAGCACGAGCACGGTCTTGCATAATTTTCGAAGCACGTAGCTCAGTACGACGATTGACGACAGTTACTGAAGATGCAAATTTAGTTAGGAAGCCAGCTTCCTCCATAGAGGAATCTCCGCCACCAATAATAACGAGTTTTTTGCCGCGGAAGAAGAATCCATCGCAAGTAGCACAAGTACTTACGCCACGACCGATATTGTCTTGCTCACCTGGAATTCCAAGATATTTGGCAGAAGCACCAGTAGAAATAATAACAGATTCCGCTATAACTTCTCCCATGCCCTCAACATCTAATACGAAAGGACGTTTGCTCATATCAACACTTTTTACTGACCCTGTTTTGAAAGTAGCACCGAAACGTTCAGCTTGCTTACGCATGTTAGACATAAGCTCCGAACCAAGAATACCTTCAGGGAAGCCAGGGAAGTTCTCGATTTCAGTAGTCGTTGTTAATTGACCACCTGGTTGCCAGCCTTCGATGACAACAGGCTCCATATTTGCACGAGCTAAGTAAATTGCAGCTGTTAGTCCAGCAGGACCCGTTCCGATAATAACTGTTTTATACATAATAGATTCCTCCGAAATAATTCTAGTCTGTAACTGTAATGAAAATAATCACAGTTCTTATCTTTCTAAGTTATTACAAACTGCAACGGATGTCAACGAAGTTCATACAACATTCATTTTATAGGGTTCGATATTTTTCAGAAGTTATACATTTTTTTATGCAAATTTTCATGGGGATGCAGTTTGCTTCAAATTGAGGAGAAACTTATGCCCATGTTTGCTCCTAGATATAGCGGAGAGCCAAATCGCTAGTGGGAAAGCGATAGTGTTCACTTTTGTCCACATAGTTAGAAAGTATAAGTTTTTGGAAGAACAGAACAAGAAGCTGACTACATTGAGCTTAATAAGGAAATGGAGAGAATGAAAGTCTGTAGCACCAAAAATGGTGTTATAGAGCGAATAGACAATAGATTTGTTAGCTCTGAAAACTAGCTTTCGAGTGAAATAGAAGTAAAAGTGCTCTAGTTTGTCTCCAAGCGCGCACTCTCGCACAATAGAGAATAAAGTGACTTTGTTTTTATCCTTTCACCTGCGTCCTAGCGGAGAGAACTAATTGCTAGTGGAGAAGCGAAGCATTCGTTTTTGTACTCGGATTTATACCGTTATTCGTATTACAATAATCCGAGTACAACGGCGATCGTAATAGCAATTAGTTCTCGGAGCGGTCTCCGATCTATTCCCGTAGCGGACTCCTATTGTACGTACAAGTTAACGCTATGCTATACTAAAACCATACAACTAATAAGCGCATGAGGTGTACGGATGAAAGAGACCCCGAAATATATTCAAGTTAAAGAAGAAATATTGCGTTGGATCATGACGGGACAATATGCTCCTCATAAAAAGCTTCCGTCTGAGAACGAAATTGTAAAACAATTTGATATGAGCAGGCAAACAATAAGACAAGCATTAGGTGAACTAGAACAAGAAGGTTGGCTATATAAGGAACAGGGCAAAGGAACATTTGTAGCAGAGCATTCGGCTAGCTCCAATCGTAATAATGGAGCAGGGATGACGATTGGATTAATTACTACATATATATCTGATTACATTTTCCCTACGATCGTTAGAGGAGTCGAAGCAAGTGTACGTGAACGTGGTGCTAGACTTTTATTAGCGAGTACAGACAATGAAAAACATAAAGAAAAGCAAAGCTTAGAATCAATGCTGCGTGAGCAATTAACGGGGTTAATTATAGAACCTACGAAAAGCGCCGAAGGGAATCCTAACTATTCCTATTTTCTCGCGCTTGACTCCTTACGTATTCCTTATGTAATGCTCAATGAAAGATATAGTGAAGTCGATGCACCATGCCTCCGAATTGATGATGAATTGGGCGGCTATCGCGCGGCTAAGCATCTCATCGATCTAGGACACCGCAGAGTGGCAGGATTTTTCAAAACAGATGACTTTCAAGGGATTCGCCGTATGAAGGGCTTCGTAAGAGCGTTCAAAGAGCAAGGGTTAAGTATATCGAGTGACTATATATTGCGCTACAGCTCGGAAGAAAAGGAAACGGTACCTGCCCATGCATTGCACCAATTGTTGAAACAAAATGCAGCTGAAAGACCAACAGCGATCGTTTGCTATAACGATGAATTAGCTGTGAAAATGCTCGATATTGTAAGACAAGAAGAGCTACAAGTGCCTGAACATCTGTCTATTGTAGGGTTTGACGATGCCAATTTAGCGATAGCAACAGAAGTAAAGCTGACGACAATTGCTCACCCTAAGACACAGATGGGAAGAGATGCGGTGCAAATGCTTATGCAAATTGTTGAACAGGGTGTAGGTGTAACTATTGAAGATAAAGTATATTCACCTGAACTTGTTATACGCGAATCAACGAGCAAACCTTATTACGTATAGCTGCAACAATCATTGCAATACTATCGCTAGGCTTGGACCAGACTATTTCTCAATATACTTTTTTAATTAATATCTCTGCAATGAAGCAGGGTTATACATTCAGAAGTGATGGCAGTACCTTCAAAAGTGCTGTATTTATAAGATGTTGAAAATAAATAACAAAAACATAGTGACACACTTGTACGTACAACCTATAATGTAATTATTATGAATTGCGTATCCTGTACGTATAAGTTCTATTTTTTCTAAATGACAGATAAGTATGTTTTCGATGTAACTTTTCATCGCAAGATGATTAACTGAACGACAAGAAAAGTTTGGCTAATGCTTTCGATGTAACTTTTCATCGCAAGATGATTAACTGAACGACAAGAAAAGTTTAAGGAGAGTGAGTAGTCTTATGCTAGAACAATTGAAGCAACAAGTATGGGAAGCCAACATGGAATTACCGAAATATGGTTTGGTGACATTTACTTGGGGAAATGTAAGTGGAATTGATCGTGAATCTGGTCTAGTTGTTATTAAACCAAGTGGCGTGCCATATGAAGAATTGAAGCCTGAGCAAATGGTTGTTGTCGATCTTGACGGTAATGTAGTAGAAGGGAGCTATCGTCCTTCTTCTGATACAGCTACTCATGTTCTTCTATATAAGCATTTTGAAGACATCGGAGGCGTTGTTCATACTCATTCTCCTTGGGCAACAAGCTGGGCTCAAGGGGGTAAAGGCATTCCTGCACTTGGCACGACACATGCTGATTACTTCTACGGAGAGATTCCTTGTACGCGTGCGATGACGAAGGACGAAATTCAAGGTGCATATGAGCATGAGACTGGTGTTGTTATCGTCGAAACGTTTGTAGAGCGTCAGATTGATCCTAATATGGTTCCAGCGGTGCTTGTCAATAGTCACGCGCCATTTGTATGGGGCAAGGATGCTCATAATGCTGTTCATAATGCTGTCGTTGTGGAGGAAGTAGCTAAGATGGGACTTCACACGCTCGCATTAAATCCACAAGTAAGCCCAATGGATCAAGATTTGTTGGATCGCCATTACTTACGTAAGCATGGTGCAAACGCATACTACGGTCAAAAATAGGAGGAGTTAGTTATGAGTAAGAAATATGCTATTGGTGTAGACTATGGAACACAATCAGGTCGTGCAGTATTAGTTGATCTTTCAAATGGTCATGAGCTTGCTGATCATGTTACCCCTTATCGTCATCACGTTATGGACGAAACGCTTCCATCTGGACGAAAGCTTGAGTATGACTGGGCATTACAGCATCCTCAAGATTATATAGAAGTATTGGAAAACTCTATTCCAGCTGTTATGAGTGCTGCTGGAATCGTACCTGAAGATGTGATCGGTCTAGGTATCGACTTTACAGCTTGTACGATGCTACCTATTAATGAACAAGGTAGTCCGTTATGTTTTGCAGAGCAGCATGTTGATAATCCTCATGCATGGGTGAAATTATGGAAGCATCACGCAGCACAGCCTGAAGCTGATGCTATTAATGAAATTGCTGCGGCTCGTGGTGAGAAGTGGCTAGCACGTTATGGTGGTAAAATTTCATCGGAATGGATGCTTGCAAAAGTATGGCAAATACTAGATGAAGCTCCTGAAATCTACGATGAAGCCGATCAATTTGTTGAGGCTACAGATTGGGTTATTGGACAGATGACAGGAAATATTGTGCGTAACAGCTGTACTGCTGGATATAAGGCGATCTGGCACAAGCAAGATGGTTATCCTAGTGAAGAATTTCTAAGCGCATTAGATCCTCGTCTAGCGAAGCTGACGTCTACGAAGTTACGTGGTGATGTTGTGCCGCTTGGTACGAAGGCTGGGGAATTAACCGCCCAGATGGCAGCGAAAATTGGCCTAGCAACTGGAACTGCAATTGCAGTTGGTAATGTCGATGCGCATGCAGCTGTACCAGCAGTAGGTGTAGTTACTCCTGGTAAATTAGTAATGTCTATGGGGACTTCAATCTGCCATCTTATTCTTGGTGATACGGAACGTGAAGTTGAAGGGATGTGCGGTGTAGTTGAAGATGGCATCGTGCCTGGATACTTTGGCTATGAAGCGGGTCAATCTGCGGTTGGTGATATATTTGAATGGTTCGTTGAAGAGAGCGTACCAGCCTATGCTTATCGTGAAGCAGAGCAAGCAGGGGAGCATATCCATGAATATTTAACTCGTCGTGCTGATGAATTAGTACCAGGGCAATCTGGTCTACTAGCACTTGATTGGTGGAATGGTAACCGCTCTGTTCTAGTAGATACGAATCTTACAGGTACAATGCTAGGTATGACGTTACTTACTAAGCCATGGGAAATGTATCGTGCACTACTAGAAGCAACTGCTTTCGGCACTCGTAAAATTGTTGATGCCTTCCATTCTAACGGTGTTGTAGTTGATGAATTATACGCTTGTGGTGGATTGCCTCAGAAAAACAAGTTATTAATGCAAATTTATGCAGATGTAACTAATCGCGAAATCAAGATTGCGGCATCTAAGCAAACGCCAGCACTTGGCGCTGCAATGTTTGTAGCAGTCGCAGCTGGAGCAGCAAAAGGAGGTTATGATAGCATCGTTGATGCAGCGGCTAACATGGCTCGCGTACGCGAAGAAACATTTAAGCCTATTGCTGAAAATGTAGCAGTTTACGATAAGCTTTATGCAGAATATACTCAACTTCATGATTATTATGGTCGTGGAGACAATGATGTCATGAAGCGTTTGAAGTCGATCAAAGAGCATGCAAATTAATTTTCAACACTAAGTTTATAGCACTAATAATAAAGTAAGCACAAAACATAAGGGTCTGTAGTTCTCAATTTGAGACAGAGGACCATTCTTATGCTTTGTGCTTTTTTTTGTGTAAGCATTCCCAATGGATACAACAACTCTGTATATATCCATAATAAATTATAGATTTCTATTATTTTTCTCAGATGAAGTAGTCTCTAGAATTAAAGTATAAATTGAACAGGTTAGAAGGCAAAAGGAGGAGTGACAACAATGGCAGTAAGCTCTATGCAAGAGAAGAGATCCAATAGCAAGCTAAGTTTGAGTACTATTAAAGATGGTTATTGGGGTTATATTTTTATCGCACCTTGGCTAATAGGTTTATTCGTATTAACGATGTGGCCAATGCTACAATCCTTGTATTTATCGTTAAATAATTTTCACTTATTAGAGTCACCAACGTTTACGGGACTCGGAAATTATAAGGAGATTTTCACGAATGATAAATCCTTTGCGGAGTCAATCAAGGTAACCTTTATTTATGTACTGTTTTCAGTTCCGCTTAAGCTGATATTTGCGTTATTAGTCGCCATGCTGCTATTACAATCTATTCGCGGAATGTCTTTATTTAGAGCCATATTTTATTTGCCATCATTAATTGGTGGAAGTGTTGCCATTGCTGCAATATGGCGTAATCTCTTTGGATTGGATGGCATTATTAATAAAGGTTTAGCCGTATTCGGAATGACACCAATTGATTGGATCAATACGCCAGATACATCACTATCTACATTAATTACGTTATCCGTTTGGCAATTCGGCTCGGCTATGGTTATATTTCTAGCGGGCTTGAAGCAAATTCCAAAAGACTTGTATGAAGCAGCATCTGTCGATGGTTCAACTAAAGTAAGAACCTTCTTTAAGATAACACTTCCAATGCTTACTCCGATGATCTTGTTTAACATGATTATGCAGACGATTAATAGCTTCCAAATGTTTACCCAAGCTTTTGTTATAACAAAAGGTGGACCTATTGATTCGACTTTAGTATATGCTCTTTATTTATATCAGAAAGCATTCGTATTCTTTGATATGGGGTATGCGAGTGCATTAGCATGGATACTACTTGTCATTATTGCTGTCATTACAGCTGTTATATTTGGTACATCGAAACGATGGGTACATTATGAAAATTAATAGATGCACATTAATGTGAAAGAGAATAGGAGGAGTAGTGACATGAGTGTAACGATAAATAAAGCTTCGCGCTATATATTATTAATACTAGGTAGTTTATTCATGCTTTATCCAATATTGTGGTTACTCGGTAGCTCGTTGAAAACAAATGAAGAGATTCCAAAATCGAATTTGTTTCCGAGTGAATTTCGTTGGGAAAACTTTGTAGAGGGCTGGAATGCAATTCCTGGTTATACGTTCGGACAGTTTTTTGGAAATTCATTTTTAATCGCTGGCTTGTCTGTTGTAGGAACGGTACTTTCAAGCTTTATTGTTGCTTTTGGTTTTGCAAGAATAAAATTTCCACTTAAAGGTGTTTGGTTTGCGGTTTTAATGATGACTTTAATGCTACCAACGCAAGTAACGCTTGTACCACAATATATTCTATTCAAAAATTTTGATTGGATTGGTACAACTCTACCTATTATCGTTCCGCATTTTTTAGCCGTAAGTCCATTTTACGTATTTTTGATTATTCAATTTATACGTAGTATTCCAAGTGATCTTGATGAATCTGCGAAAATTGATGGATGCTCTATGGTTGGCATTGCGTTCCGCATTATTTTACCGCTATGTGTACCTGCTCTTGTTACATCAGCATTGTTCTGCTTTATATGGACATGGGATGATTTCCTTGCACAAATGCTTTATCTAACAGATACAGCCAAGTACACGGTACCACTTGCTTTACGTTTATTTCTAGATAACTCCTCTGCTGTAACATGGGGACCAATGTATGCGATGTCTGTATTAGCAATTTTACCGTCATTCTTAATCTTTACTTTTGCTCAAAAATATTTTGTGGAAGGAATTGCGACAACAGGCATCAAATAAAAAAAATAACTTGTGATCCCATTTGATTATGTCTTATCCTTAATGATAATAATCATATTTGAGGGTGGAGCTAATGAAAAATCCATTTAAATTATTTTCGCTACAGGTAACTCTCTTTACTTCTTTTATTATGATTTCAGCAATATTAATCGCTTTACTTGGCATAACAAGCTACTATACAACCAATCAGGAGGTCGTCAATAAGACGATCTCTTCGCGTATACTTTTGCTTGATGAGATAAATAAGCAAATCGATTTTCAATTGCAGACGATTGAATACGATTCCCTTGCAGTAGCTAGTAATCCCACAGTTCGAAGCTTTTTAGAAGAACAAGAGTTTTCTTTTGAAAGAATCGAACAAAATCCAGATATTATTGATCTACTAAGTCGACATAGTTACATTAAGGAAGCTATTCATTCTGTACAAATCTTTGCGAAAAATAGTACTTCCAGTTCATATATAGGGGCAAACGGCGTGTTCGCTTATTCTATTATTGAAAAATCCCCCTCTTATTCTTATATTGAGCAATCTGATTCTGGCTGGCTAGGCTCTCATCTGATTGAAATTGGCAATTACATTTCAATCAACGATAATGTAGTATCCTTCTATCGTAAAGTATTCTCTCCATCGGGTCATGAAATAGGGGTACTCATTTTTAATATGAAATTATCTTATATGTACGATTTAATTTCAGGTGATAAGGCTGATAGTAATCGCTACATTTTTGACTCTAATCTACGCTTGATTGTAGAAGCAGCAGGTAAGGATACTGCGTCTGTTTCATTCGCCGCCTTGGAGAATGATCTTGACCAAGTAATGAATAAAGCAGAGTCTCAATCAAATTACGCTATTGAAACTTTTGATACAAAGAAACTACTTATTTGGAATAAACAAGCTAGAACCCAGTGGATAGCGATGGACATGATTCCGTGGGAGAGCATAACGCAAGGCAGTAAACGAATTCAAACGACAATTATTTTCACAGTAATTATTTGTGTCGTTCTCGCAGTTGTATTTGCTTATATACTATCTAAGCAATTTGTAACACCGATTAAAAGTCTAGTTCGTGTTATGGCATTATTAAAAACAGGAAAAATGAAGAGTCGTGTAAATAATGACTATGACAATGAATTTGGTTATCTTAATCATCATTTCAATAGTATGGCAGAGGAAATTGAGGATTTGATTAATCAGCTGCAGGAGCAAAATCAGAAGAAGCGTGAGGCAGAGATCAAGGTTTTACAAGAGCAGATGAATCCTCACTTTTTATATAACACATTAGATATGATGAATTGGCAAGCGATAGCAATTGGTGCCGATGATATTAGCCGGATGCTCTCCTTGCTAGGTAAGATGCTGCGTATAGGATTGTCTAGTGGCGCGACGTTTATCCCCCTTTCCAAGGAGACTGAACATCTAGAATGCTATGTCGAATTGCAAAAAATTCGTCATCAGCACAATATTTCGTTCGAATTAGAGATGCCAGTGGCATTGCATGACTATTATGTACCAAAACTTATTTTACAGCCTTTTGTAGAGAACTCGATTATACATGGTTTTCATTCGCGACGAGCGGGTACGATTTGGATTACAGGCAGTATAGAAGGTGAGAGATTGCATTTTTCAGTAAAGGATGATGGACATGGAATTACTGAGGGCAAAGATATCTATTCATCTAATCATCATGGTGTGAGAAATGTGAAGGAGAGAATCGATCTCTACTTCGGTCCACAATACGGTATCGAAATAGATAGTATGCCAAACAAAGGGACAACGATATCGATAAGCTTACCTTTAATAACGATACATTCCGTCGAGATGCTTCATCAAAAAGGGGGAAGTTCACAACATGATTAGAGCGATTATTATTGATGATGACATGAACACATTAGAAGGACTATCTCGAGCAGTACCATGGGATCAATTCGATGTTGAAATATGCGGCTTGGCTGTCAACGGAGCAGAAGGCTTACAATTAATTGAACAAATCAAGCCTCAGCTTATTTTGACAGATATTTTTATGCCTGTAATGGATGGCATTGAAATGCTCAAATGTATCCGTGCAGCAAAAAATGACGCTGAAGTTATTATTTTAAGTGGTTATGAGGATTTTAAATACGCGCAGTCAGCAGTGAAATTAAATGTTGCAGATTACTTATCAAAGCCTGCTACAGTAACCGAAATTCAAGAGGTTATTCGAATCGTAACGGATCGTATACGTATTAAGTTACAGGATGAAACAGAAGACAAGGAATTAAGAGAGCTAGTGGAGTTCCATCGTCCACAGACAAAGAAGCTGCTTATGAAAGGGCTGCTGGAAACGGATTTTTGTAATACTCCTTTTTATGAAAAGTCATTCAAGCATTTACAAATGAACTTTAAAAATCAATCCTATTCGGTAGCACTTATTGAATATGCTGTGCCACGTGATCGGCTGAATGTGAAACGAAGCGACGTTTCTATATATACATTCGCTTTACGTAATATGATTGAAGAAATGTCGGAACAACATAAGGAAGTGTTTTTGGCGGATATACAACAAAATGTTATTGCCTTGATCGTCTCTATGCCGCAGCATCTCCGTGAAGAAACAGCGAAGCAAAGAGTGAAATATATTGTAACGGAATATGTTGAAAATATAAAAAACTATTTGCGCTTAGAAGTGTGGGTAGCTGTTGGCAATGTGGTCCATCGCGTGCACGATATTGCGAGTTCTTATAAGGTTGCAATGAATTTACTTGCAAGGCGAGAGTTTGTCGGGGATATATGGTTTATTAATGAGGAAAATGCGGACTTTAAGCCACAAAAATTAGAAGTCCGCCATCTAGTGGAAAACTACCATGAGCTTATTCGAAGTGTGATGGAGGGAGAAGTAGATCATGTAAAGCAGCAAATCGGACAACTTACGAATACGTTATCTGGGCATAATCCACTAAGTGTTCATTTAATTAGAAGCACGGTTATTGAACTGATCGGAATGTTAATGATTTCTTTGTACGATCAAGGTATTTTTGTCGAAGATATTGATTCTAAAATGAATTTGTATACAGATATCGAAGGGATTCATCATATAGACGATTTTAGTGCTTATTTGCTGGAAGTCTTGATTCCAATAAACGAGGCTTTAGCAAACAGAGGGACTCATAAACATAGAAAAACTGTAGATTTTATGAAACGTTATGTACTAGAGCATTATGCAGAAGACGTTACGTTAGATGTCATTGCAGACAAAGTTTTTCTTACCCGTAATTACCTTTCACAGATTTTTAAGCAAGTTACCGGAGAAAATTATAATAACTATATTACTCGTGTTCGTATGGAAAAAGCGAAGGAATTAATGCTATTAAAGAAATATAAGCTCTATGAAATAACGGAGATGGTTGGGTATAAAAATAATGCTTACTTCAGTCAACAGTTCAAGAAGCATACAGGAAAAAATCCTTCAGAGTTTTGCTAATACTCTATATATTTCTTATATTTTTTATAGATTTATATTATATTAACACGCTCCTAATTTACTTAGACTAGAGTTAGTAATGATAACAACATAAGGAGTGATTCAAATGACCAAGCGTAATTCCTTAAGTGTAAAGAAGGTTTCGGTGTTATTATCAATGGTTTTAATTATGGCATTATTAGCAGCATGTGGTGCTAATGACAAAGCCAATAATGGCGGTAATGGTAACTCCAGTAACGATTCAAGTAATGGGGGAAGTAATGGAGCAGTAGGAAGTGAAGAGCAAGTAGAAATAAGGTTTTCGTGGTGGGGTAGCCAAGGCCGACATGATCGTACATTAAAAGCTATCGAATTGTTTGAACAGAAATATCCTAATATTAAAATCAAACCAGAATATTCATCATGGGATGGTTATTGGGAAAAGCTTTCTACACAAGTAGCTGCTGGTAATGCACCAGATATTATGCAAATGAGTATTTTGTACATCAAAGAATATTCTGAGCGCGACGTATTAGGAGATATGAATCCCTATGCAGGAACAGAGCTGGGTATTGCAGATTTGAACGCGGATGTTCTCGCTAATCAAGGCACGATCAATGGTAAATTAACAGGCATTCCGGTTGCTGATAATGCTTCCGTACTATTAGTAAACAAAGAGATTTTCAATCAAGCAGGAGTTGAACTTCCAGCAGTAGACTCTACTTGGGAAGAGCTTCTTATAAAGTCTAGAGAGTTAAAAGGTGCAGTTGGTAATAACGTGTATGGTGTGTTTGATGCATCATCATCATTAGAAGCATTTATGTACTACTTATTCTCTAAAGGCGATACATTATATGCGGATAATCGTCTAGGCTACTGGGATGAAAACTTGAAAAATTGGTTGGAAATGTGGGAGGCTGCTAGAACGGAAGGTATTGTTCCACCAGCTAACATTACTGCAGCAGCGCTACCGCTAAGTAATGCTGATCCTAATAAAGATGCGTTATTAAAAGGTCAAGTGGCAATTATGGGTCCAACCTGGATTGGCTCCTTCCCAGCATATGAGACTGTAATGACTGAAAATGTAGATATGATCTCTTATCCGCATGCGGAGCAAACAGGTAGCGTATTGCAAACTGCAATGTTCTTGTCTACTTCTGCCAAATCAAAGCATCCAAAAGAAGCGGCTTTATTTATTGATTTTATGGTCAATAGCTTGGAGGCAGCAGATGTACTTGAAACAGAGCGAGGTCTTCCTGAAAACAAAAAAGTACGTGAATATCTAGAACCTAAGTTCACTGAACGTGATAAAAAAATGATTACTATGCTTGAGCATGTTTCTCAAAGTCAGCCTGCTTGGTATGATGCAGGACCAAAAGGTGCTGGAGAAGTAACTTCATTGTTTGAGCAAGTACTGCAAAAGCATCAATTCGGTAAAGCAACAGCTGACGAAGTTGTGGCAGAATTCCGTACAGAGGGAGATAAAATCTTCGCTAAAAATAACAACTAGCTCTTCCAATAAAGCTTCAACAAGCGGGCTTTCTAGAGCCGAGAAGATGGAGGTATTAATAGAGTATGAATTTAGCATACGGAATAATTGGTTGCGAGCATGCCCATATTGAAATTTTTATTGATCAAATGAAAGCAAGTGGACATCGTTGTCTCGGATTGTATGAGAAAG
>DXHF01000227.1 GCA_019113605.1 Candidatus Paenibacillus intestinavium | reverse complement strand
TCTTAATAACGCTCTAGTACAATTAATATTAGCACTACATCCTGAAAAATAGGGGAGTGAACAATAGTAGCTTATGTGGGATTTCATTAGAACTGTCTTTTCAGCAATTGCAACTATACCAATTTTTCCGTTTTTTATTGTATATCTAGGCTACAACGTATTTGTGAAAGACCGTAAAAAATCGATTCGGCTAGCTATGGACGTTTCTGCCGTATTCTTGATACCTTGCGTAGGGGCATTATTTAATGAATTATTTAGTAGTAATTTTGGTATTTATGGCATATTGTTAGCGATGATTATCGGTGGAGGATTACTTGGAAATGCACACTATCGTAAAGATGGCGTTATTCCATGGAAAAAAATTGTTCGCGTCGTATGGCGGATAGCATTTTTCGTTACAGCATTTCTCTATATTATTTTTATTGCTATTATATTGTTGCAATTGGCATTTACTGTTTCCTAATAGAAGAAATACCATGCGTCTCTACTTTGCTAGGGACGTTTTTCTTTTGACTTGAAAGCTCACTATTCTGTACAATATCGCAGTAATGAGTTATCTTTATATTGTATAGTAACTATAACTAATTGAAGTACGAGGGGGTAGTGCGGCAGTGGTCGATCTACATAAATATGAATTACCTATAGCTCAAGCATTATCAGCGGATTATATAAATGGTAAGCAGCAGGTTGTCGAGAAGCTTTACGGCTACTATGCTGGTAATGACACGGATTGGGTCAAACGCGCATCGAAATTAACAGAATTGCAGCATACTCGCGTTAACAGTGAATCGTTGGCAAATGTACTTAAAGCTTACAATGAACGTTTGTCCGCAAGCGAAGCAACAATAGCTAATATCGCTCATATTGCTCAAGGGGCGAAAGTAGTTATTGGTGGTCAACAGGCTGGTATTTGGACAGGACCATTACTGGTTGTCCATAAGGCAGTATCTATTATTCAAGCAGCATTATCAGCAAGTGAGCAGCTACAAGAGAAAATCGTTCCTGTTTTTTGGATTGCTGGCGAAGATCATGATTGGGATGAAGTGAATCATACTTATGTGATCTCACCAGATCAACAGTTGAAAAAACTTAGTATAGGTCGAGATGCTTCATTAAAAACATCGGTAAGTCGAACGGCGATTAGTGCGGAACAATGGCAAGAAGCACTAGAAGAGTTGTCTGAGCAACTACCTGGATCTGAATTCAAAGAACAACTAGTTCAAGAACTTCAACAAATGGCAGAGAAATCAAATTCATTATCGGACTTCTTTGGACATATGTTGAGTAAGTTATTTGCTCAGTATGGCTTAGTACTCATTGATTCAGATGATGCTGCAGTGCGGGCCATTGAAAGTAGCATGTTTGCACGGTTGTTGAAGCATAATGATGAATTAGAAGAGGCTTATCTACAAACAGCTCAAGCAGTACGTGATATGGGTTATTCCTTACAGGCAGATGTAACGGCTAATAGTGCTAACCTGTTCGTATTTGTGAAAGAAAGTCAGAGTGATCGGGTGCTGCTTTATAAAGAGAACGGTGAATTCCGTGATCGCAAAAATCAGTATCGTTGGACAATGGAGCAACTAGAGCAACTGCTTCAACATGAGCCGCAAAGCTTTAGCAATAATGTACTGACACGTCCACTAATGCAGGATCATTTATTCCCGGTATTGGCGACTGTGCTTGGATCGGGAGAAATTTCCTATTGGGGTTTAACCAAACAAGCATTTGAAGTTCTTGGAATGGAAATGCCTATTATTGTGCCGCGTATGTCTTATACGCTTGTTGAAGGTATCATTGCAAAAAACATGGCGAAATATGAATTGTCGTTCGCTGATGTGATGGATCAATTCCAAGAGCGTAAACAACAATGGCTACATGATCAAGATGAATTACATATCGCTGATCAATTTGGGCATGTACGTGAGCAGTTTACGGCGATGTACGCTCCATTAATCGAACTTGCTGGTTCGATTCAAAGCGGCTTGGCTAAGCTTGGTGATACGAATATGAACAAAATTATAGAACAAATGACTTATATGGAAGCTAAAACGGTGGATGCTCAGCAGAAGCAATTTGAAGCAGCTATTCGTCAATTGGACCGGGTTGAGCTTACATTGAAGCCAAATGGTAAACCGCAGGAGCGAGTGCTGTCGATGATTTCATATTGGAATCGTTATGATAAAGTATGGCTAGATGCTATTTTTGCGACAGGGTATAGTAGGACAGGTGGACATGAGATAGTACACTTGTAGAGGAAGTTCAAAAAGCGGACTTTGATAACGAAGTGATGCTAATGTAGCGTATTCGGCATCGTTAACTGAAGATTGAGAGGTGAGATGCTTTTGAGAAAATTATTCGGGATCGTCGTAATTGTCGCAATTGCTATTGGATGCTACCAATGGTTAGAGCAAAATACCGATATGGATTTGAAGCAGCAGGTCACAACTACGATCCAAGAGACAGTTGACGATACGGCATTATTTATTAAGGATGGGTTGAAAGTAGAATCATCTTCGTCTTCTAGTAGGACAGGAGAAGAAAAACTTTCGTCGAAAGATAGTGAACAGATTGTGCAATATATAGCTAAAGAGCTTGCAGAAGGTAGAACGGCAATTGACATTACGATTCAAGGTAATGGCGATGATATTCAAAATCAGTTTGCTAACTGGCTTCAACAAGCTATAGATGTCGACGATTACATCAAATATACGATGGAATCATACAGTTACTCGATGAATAGTGGATTATCAAAGTCTGAGGTAGCTCTTACTATTGTATATCGAGAAAGTCATGAGATGAGTGCAGAGGTTACAAGTTATGTGAAGCAAGTCATTAAGACGCTTGAGCTGGAGAGATATTCTTCATTTGAGCAAGTAAAACTAATTCATGACTGGATTGTGCAGCATGTTCAATACGATCAGAGTTTGACTCGATACACAGCATACGAGGCGATTACTGAGGGGACAACTGTATGTCAAGGTTATGCATTGTTAGGCTATCGTTTGTATAGTGAGGCTGGCTTTGATGTTAGAATTGTTGAAGGTAGTGTTAATACAGGGGAGCATGCTTGGAACTTAGTGAAAATTGAAGGGCAATGGTATCAGATTGATCTCACATGGGATGATCCGATTGGTCAAGCAGAAGATGATGTATCTTATAAGTACTATTTGGTTAGTGATACACAGTTAGCTCAGGATCATGTATGGAAAGCGGACTATCCCGTCGCAACAATGAGTTACCAACAATTGTTGAATGAGCAACTAGCAACAGCAGATCCAGCTTCGGAAGCATTTATTACAATTCAACAATCAAGAGAGCAATTAGGGTACCATATGGAAGATTCGAGTAATACGATTGAAAGTTATGAACAGATGAAAGCTATGGTGAAATCTGCAGTTGGAGCTGGTGAGACAGAGTTACAGTTTCGCTATACAGGTGGAGAGCAATTAGTTGATGATATCAATAAAGCTTTCAAATCATTAAACAAAAGTCTGTCCTACCAAACTAGCTATCAGGAATGGAACAAAGCGGGAGATTATCTAGTTACGATTACGATTGAATATAGGTGATGAGTAAGAAGTCGCAATAATGTAGGTTTGAGTAATTGTAGTGAGAAAAATAACCGAAAAGCCCAATAGACAGTAAAAATGGAGTCCATGGAGCAGAAAGGTAACCGAAAAGCCCAATAGACAGTAAAAATGGAGTCTATGGAGCAGAAAGTTAACATTGGGCATAATATTGACAGTAAGGCTCAATGGAAGGTAATTGTAGCTTTCGTTTGGTAATCTTCTATCAGCACGGTTCGACATGCCTAGCAACTTACACGCTATTGATATTGAATATAAAAACAAGCTCGACCGACACCAAGTAGAGTGTTAGTCGAGCTTGTATTAATTACCGATGCATCGTAATTCAAATGCCTCTTATATAATATTGATATTATTGTTCCTTTTGTCTAGCTGCTGTCATCTGCTGCCATACTGAGCCGGCCGCTTCTTCTCCGCGTTCAATACGTTCAATTGCGATCTTCGCCTGCAATTGAATTTCAAATTCTGGGTCAGTGGATGCAACCTTCAACGCTTCCAACGCGCGCTCATCGCCAACCTCGTACAAGAAGCGGGCAGCACGCCAACGGACAAGTTTGTTTTTGTCAGCTAAAGCAACAATCATCGGTTCTATCGCACCAACATCACCTAGATCAGATAAGGTGTCACCAGCAGTTCTACGAACGGAAGGGGAGCTATCCGCTAATGCTTTGTACAGTAGTGACATTGCATCATCTATACGCAAATCACCAAGCAGTATAACTGCATGTCGTCGTATCGATGTATTACTATCTCTTAACGCTATTTGCAGTACTTCGATTGCTTCCTCATCTAACGCATAACGCTCTAGGGCGGCATAACGAGCTTGCCACTCGTCTTCATGTAATTGCTCTAATACTTCCGCTCCGTTAAGTGGTAAAGGTCTTATAACCTCGATAGGGACGCCACTACCGATAGCAAGAGAGGCTTCGATTAGATTATGAAGTCGTTCATTTGTGTAACTGGCTTCTAGCTCTTGTACAATTTCATTCGCTATCTCTTCAGGAACGCCATAGCGAACGCCGAATTCTTCAAGTTTTCGCTCTCGTATCATCGATGAACCGGTAGCTTGAGTTATCGCATCGATAAACTTTTGCGGTAAAGCAGCACGAAATTCTCCATCAACAGTTTTAACGCGGATTTGCATCGGAATTCCACGGAACATCTGTACCAGTACTTGTGCTTCCCCATATCCATCGGAACTTTGTGCTACTGTTGCAGCTAATTGTTGATCAGCTTGTAAAATAATTCTTGCTTCTGCAAGGATAGCAGCCCAATCCGCTCCTGGTTTGCGATCAAGCGCAATAAAGTCTGCGGTATGGAATAAGCTTCTGACACCTTGAATCGTCAGCAAACTGCGATATGGCTGGGCAAGATCAGTTGATTCTTTGGTCGTATAAGTAAGTCTACGACCTCTAGGCAAAGCTTCATCGAGATTCAGTTTCATAGAATTTGGACTCGGTGTAGGCTCAATCGACAATAATTTCATAATTAATCCCCCTAAATTTTTTTGTGAATCAAAGTGAAACCGCCGCTTAGACCATCAAATAGTATCTATGCAAAGCGAATGAATGAAAGTAGCATAATACGGAAAAAAGTTACTCTGTTTGCTCCGCAACCGGTTCCCCGAAGCAAAAAAAGTAAAAACTAACCTCGTTCTTAATCCTATCACCTTCGCCGTTGCGGAGCGAATGATTCATTCCTCCACGCTCCAGTGAAGAGAACTAACCGTCCACCTTCGCTCTAGCGGAGAGAACTAATCGCTCGTGGAGAAGCGTAGCGTTCGTTTTTGTCCTCGGATTTATACCGCTTGACCAATCCAATAAATCCGAGGACAACGGCGATCGGAACAGCAATTGGTTCTCGTAGCGCTCTTGATCGGAACAGCAATTGTTTCACGTAGCGTCCCTGATCGGAGCAGCAATTGTTTCTCGTAGTGATCCCCGATTGGTTCTTGTAGCACTCTCCTATAAGAGTAGCAGTTATTTATACAATATCAAAATATTGACGTATTAATAAAGCGATTTTCGTAAATTATGAACAATGAATAAGAAAATTCATGGAAAACGGCGTTTTTACAGTTGAGACTATGCTATAATAGTCTGAGATAACGAGAATGATAATGAAGGACGGGATTACGTAATGATTAGTACAAGTGGCATCACGCTACGATTTGGTAAGCGTGCGCTCTTTGAAGATGTTAGTATTAAATTCAATCCGGGTAACTGTTATGGACTTATCGGTGCTAACGGTGCGGGTAAATCAACATTTCTTAAAATACTTTCTGGTGAAGTTGAGCAGACATCAGGTGAAGTTCATATTACTCCAGGTGAGCGCCTTGCGGTATTGAGTCAGAACCATTATGCGTATGATGATTTCCAGGTGCTTGAAACAGTTATTATGGGTCATAAAAAGCTGTTTGATATTATGAAGGAAAAAGATACTTTGTATGCAAAAGCTGACTTCACTGATGAAGACGGTATGCGTGCTGGTGAGCTTGAAGCTGAGTTTGCTGATATGAATGGTTGGGAAGCTGAGTCAGAAGCTGCTGAAATGTTGAACGGTCTGGGCATTGGTTCAGATTTTCATTTCAAGCAAATGGCTGAACTTGATGGTAGTGAGAAAGTTCGCGTATTGCTAGCACAAGCACTATTTGGTTCACCGCATATTCTATTGCTGGATGAGCCTACCAACCATCTTGATATCGAATCTATTCGTTGGTTAGAGAACTTCTTAGGCGACTATGAAGGTACTGTAATCGTAGTCAGCCATGACCGTCACTTCCTGAATGAAGTTTGTACGCATATTGCCGACATCGACTTTGGTAAAATTCAAATGTATGTTGGTAACTATGACTTCTGGTATGAGTCCAGTCAACTGGCTCTTGCGCTTATGCGTAATGAAAATAAGAAAAAAGAAGATAAAGTTAAAGAACTACAAGCGTTTGTTTTACGTTTTAGTGCAAACAAATCGAAGTCCAAACAAGCAACTTCCCGTAAAAAGGCGCTTGAAAAAATTACGCTTGATGACATTCGTCCTTCCAATCGTAAATATCCGTTTATTCTATTTAAAGGTGAACGTGAAGCTGGAAAACACTTATTAATGACTGAAGGTCTTACAGTTTCAGTTGATGGTGAAAAAGTAATTGATAACTTTACGGTTGCAATTAACAAAGGCGATAAAATTGCTTTCGTAGGTCCAAACGGTCTGCCGAAAACAGCCTTTTTCCAAGCTATTTCTGATGAGCGCGAACCAGATGCTGGTACATTTTCTTGGGGAGTTACGACAACGCGTAGCTACTTCCCGAAAGATAACTCCGCATACTTTGATAATGTTGATCTGAATCTGGTTGAATGGTTACGTCAGTATTCCAAAGATCCAGATGAAACCTTCCTACGTGGATTCCTAGGGCGTATGTTATTCTCCGGCGATGAAGCTATGAAGAAAGCAAGTGTACTTTCAGGTGGAGAAAAAGTTCGTTGTATGTTATCTAAGATGATGCTTGAAGGTGCTAACGTATTCATTATGGATGAACCAACGAACCATTTAGACCTTGAATCCATTACAGCATTGAACAATGGTTTGATGGATACAGAGTGTACTATTCTTTTCACATCACATGACCATCAGTTCGTTCAAACGGTAGCGAATCGTATTATCGAATTTACGCCTAACGGGGTAATTGATCGTCTAATGTCTTACGATGAATATCTTGAAAATGCTGAAGTGAAAGAACTTCGCGAAAAAATGTACAACGGTACACTTTAATAACATAGAAGCCTCTAATGACCTAGTTATTCAACATCTAGGTTGGTAGAGGCTTTTATTTATGTATATTAGTGTATGTATTGAAAAAAAAGTTAAGCTTACAATGTTGGATAGATGATAACTTGTTGCACTGGGGCATAAAGTTACGCATTAGGTCAACACTGTTTCTGTAGACCCACATTAGTTGTATCGTGTATGATACGTTAGTGTGTTCTAGTAAGGATCAGGAGGTTATTAAGTTGACGCAATATGAGGAAATAAAAGAAGGCGAAAAAGGTGCTTGGATCAGCATTGCTGCATACTTAGTTCTTTCGTCAGTTAAGCTTATTATAGGTTATATATTTTTGTCAGGTGCACTTGTTGCAGACGGATATAACAACCTAACCGATATAATTGCTTCTATTGCGGTATTGATTGGATTGAAAATATCTCAGAAGCCACCTGATGATGATCATCCATATGGACATTTTCGTGCAGAGACGATAGCAGCAATGGTTGCTTCGTTTATTATGGCTACTGTAGGGATTCAGGTACTTATCGGAGCCATTCGTTCAATGTTTAAAGGTGAATATCATACTCCGAATATACTTACTGCTTGGGTCGCAATAGGAGCTGCGATAGTGATGGTAGCTGTATACATGTACAATAATCGCCTTGCTAATAAAATTAACAATCAGGCGTTAAAAGCTGCAGCAAAGGATAATCTGTCTGATGCTTTAGTAAGTATTGGTGCAGCAGTCGGTATTTTTGGAGCGCAACTTAATATGCCGTGGCTAGATCCTGTAGCGGCATTGATTGTCGGTATTATCATTTGCAAAACGGCATGGGATATATTTACGACCTCCACACATGCGTTAACTGATGGAATAGATGAGAAGGTGCTGAAAAAGCTTCATACTACAGTATCTAATACGAAAGGTGTATGTGAAATTACAGACTTGAAGGCACGAGTACATGGAAATAATGTGCTTGTAGAAGTTAGTGTTCAGGTTGATCATGAATTATCACTCATTGAAAGTCATACCATTTGTGATGAAATTGAGCGTAGACTGTTCAAAAAACATAATATACTTAATGTAAATGTGCATGTAGAACCATTAGAACAATAGAATAATACTGATTGATATAACATATATATACAGTAATTAAAATAAAATGGATGAAATTTGTGATCCTAAAGTAATGGTAAATGCAGGTAATAATGTATAGGTCCTAAGAAAATGAGTCTAAAGACCTAATAATGAAATTTGTTAAAAGTAGAAAGTAATGAGAAGCTTCTCACTTTACTAATGTGTATATGCTTCGAGCTAACTATAATAATGAGAACATAAAGGACACATCTCTTCTGAGATGTGTCCTTTATTAATATTCTCTCACTAATTCACGACCTATTTTTCGGGCCTCTGCTGGCATACGTATTTAGGCAAGTAGTCAGATGCCTAGTCCCTCCTTTTAATCCTATAATTGCATCAACGCTTAACGAAGCGAATACAGCAAGAGGAAGGAAGAATAGCAGAATGAGTTATTCAATCAAATACAAAGTAGCGTCTGCAGCAATTGCAGTAAGTTTATTAGTAGGAGGTCTGTCTATTACTGGGACTCCTAGCGCATATGCAGCCGAAGTAAGCGCGGTTAATCAACAGGCACAAGTAACATGGGGAGTTAATATGAGAACAAGCTCTAACTCTAGTAGCTCAGTAATAAGAATGTTATCAAAAGGTGAGACAGTTACTGTTATTGAAATTGCATCTAATGGATGGCTACAAGTTCAAGATAAGAACGGTCAAAAAGGATACATTTCTAATGACAGCAAATATACTGAAACTGTAGTAGGTTCATCCAACAATTCAGGAGCGAATAACGGTTCTAGCTCCACGGGTTCAAATTCAGCAATTACTGAGAAAACTAACACATATACAGCAGAAATAACATGGGGAGTTAACATGAGAACAAGCTCTAACTCTAGTAGCTCAGTAATAAGAATGTTATCAAAAG
>DXHF01000226.1 GCA_019113605.1 Candidatus Paenibacillus intestinavium | reverse complement strand
TGATGACCATCAATGTGGAAAGCTTTGAAAATATTACGGCTGGAATGTTTACACCAGTTACAAGCAATGAGACAGTTATCGGTCTAGGTAGCTTCTCCAATGAAACGATGGTCTTCACGATCATTGCATTACTACTTACAGGTATTATGATGGTACTTAAAGTTCCAGGTGCGATTCTGTGGGGAATGTTGGCGACAACACTATTGGCGATCGTAACAGGAAATGTTGATGCTGGTGCTTCATTATCAGGTGCTCAATGGATGCCAGACTTCCGCACAATGCACTTTGCGGACTTCAACTTCGCTGGAGTCATTGAAGTTGGGCTTGTTACAGTAATTCTTACATTTACATTCGTTGAAATGTTCGATACTTTCGGCACTTTAGTTGGTACAGCTACTCGTGCTGGTATTATGAAAGATAAAGTAGAAGGTAAAAAACGTGTAGGTAAAGCAATGTTCGTTGATGCGATCGGCGTAAGTGGTGGTGCTGTGCTTGGTACAAGTACAGTAACGGCTTTTGTTGAAAGTTCATCTGGTATTGCGCAAGGTGGCCGTACTGGTCTAACAGCTGTTACGACAGGTATTTGTTTCTTGCTTTCGATCTTTATTGCGCCGCTAGTTATGTTAGTGCCAGGCTCTGCAACTTCTGCAGCACTAATTATTGTTGGTGTACTGATGATGCAATCCGTGAAAGAAATTGACTTCTCTGATATGGTGTATGCGATTCCTGCATTCTTCATTATCGCGTTCATGCCTTTCTCTTACAGCATCGCTAACGGTATTTCTTTCGGTATCGTGTTCTATGTTGTACTTGCTACAGTTGCTAACTTAGCGAAAAAAGGTCAGTATAAAGTTCACTGGTTAATGTGGGTACTGGCAGTATTAATTATCTATCGCTATGTGTTTATGGGTAGCTAATAATTTAGAAAATAATAAAAAGAAGCAGTGCTTGGCCGGCACTGCTTCTTTTTGTTATTAATATTTATTTAATTGGATTCTTCGACCTGACTGAACTGCCAATTGATGCCGAATTGGTCGGTAATCATACCATAGCATTTACTCCAAAATGTTTCTTGAAGCTCCATAGCTACAGTACCGCCTACTTTTAATTGCTCGTAAGCTGATTCTATTTCGTTGCGATCCGTGCTTACAAGGGCAAGGGTAATATTGTTTCCAGCGGTAAAGGGCATACTTGGGAAGACATCGGAGAACATCACATTGCTTCCACTAATTTGCAATCTAGCGTGCATAATTAGATTTTTTGTATCCTCGCGTTGTGCTTCTCCAGGCGCGTCTGGAATATCGCCAAAAGTCATTAGTTGTGTAATCTCTTGCTTGAAAACCTTAGAATAAAACTGTACAGCCTCGCGACAATTTCCGTTGAAATTAAGATATACATCTACTGACATTTTGCATGCTCCTTTAAAATATAATGTTAGCTCGTGACATGGACGTACGGATTGTACGTATTCTTATTTTAGCATGACAATAATAGCGAATTCTATACCTTTTATTTTGGTTCAAAACCAAAATCAGCGCTCGGCAAAACATACATGGATATACGGATTTTGCAGGAAATTCCATCAATTAAAGTATTACTTGCACAGTTCGCAACATTATAGTGAACTAATCGATGGAAATCTGCTAGAATTAGTTGAGATGGACCAATCTACATACATAGCTATGACAAATAGGTTTATTGGGATGAAAAACATACGACGGGGAAAATTACATAGTAAGGTTAGGTGAAACAATGTACAAGGTAGATTTAAATTGTGATATGGGTGAAAACTTTGGTATATATAATTTAGGGCAAGATGAAGAATTAATGAAGTATATTACGTCAACAAATATTGCATGTGGCTATCATGCAGGAGATCCAATGACAATGCGCAAGACGGTAAAGCTAGCGCTTCAATATGGTGTGGCTATCGGTGCTCATCCAGGGTTACCGGATATGGCAGGGTTCGGAAGACGCGTAATGGATATAAGTGCAGAAGAAATATATGGATTAGTACTATATCAGATCGGTGCTTTGCAGGCATTTGCTAAGGCTGAAGGAACATCAATTACACATGTGAAGCCTCATGGGGCATTATATCAAATGGCGAATCGAAGTACAGATATCGCGGAAGCTATTGCTGAGGCGGTATATCGTATAGGTGATGATGTATATTTGGTTGGTCAGTCCAACAGTAAACTAGTTAAAGCGGGGGCAAGAGCAGGTCTTCGTACATTGCATGAAGTATTTGCTGATCGTAATTATGAGAAGGACGGTTCGTTGACGCCAAGATCACATGAACAAGCGCTAATTGTTCAATCCAAATACTCAACAGAGCGTGTCATTCGTATGGTACGAGAGCATAAGGTTGATAGTAGAACAGGTGAAGAAATGAATATGCGTGCAGATACAATCTGTGTACATGGGGATTCACCCGATGCTTTAGAGCATGTGATTCAGTTGTCGCAGGCATTGTCAGAAGCAGAAATTGAAGTAGTCCACCCTGTTTAGGGGAGTTCAAAAAGCGGACTTTGATAACGATGTGATGCGTTGTAGCATAGTCGACGTCGAATATGAAGCCAATTTTGGAAGTCCGGTACGCATGTACCAATTACGTACATTTACGTTTCCTCCTTCCTAAAATTGACTCCATCTTCTCGATTCTGAAAGCCCGCTTTTTGAACCTTTATTATAAGCTTCGAGCTACACCTTCATTTGAAGCTACGAGCTACATATTTGACCGCTTGTGTACTCATACCGTACACGTTGCTGAGTGTTGTTTTACTGTTAGGATGAAAGGGGCTAATGTATGGAATATTCATTATTGCCGTTTGGTGAGAAGGCTATTATTATTCGGCTTGGGCATGAAATTAATGAACGAACTCATCATAAGGTAATGAGTTTATTGCAAGCTTTAGAGCTTGAACCGATGCATGGTGTTATTGAATATGTACCTGCTTACTGTTCGATTACAGTTCATTATAATCCTTTGCTAATGAAGGCAGCTAGCTTGCTCAAGCAATCTGCCTCTCAGATGCTGCAAATGCAATTGCAACAACGAATCGAACAATATGAGCAGCAAGCTGTTGAAGCTGCCCATGCGGAGCATCGCGTTATTGAAATCCCTGTTTGCTATGGTGGTTCCTATGGTCCTGATTTATCTGAGGTAGCAAGATATAATGAGATGACTACCAATGCCGTAGTGCAAATACATTGTGAGAAATCATATTTAGTACATATGCTAGGTTTCGTTCCAGGGTTTCCCTACCTAGGTGGAATGGACAAACGGATTGCTATGCCTCGTAAAGCCATTCCAAGAACTCATATTGTA